>DASWGX010000145.1:0-16932 GCA_036393455.1 Polyangiaceae bacterium | reverse complement strand
CAATCCGGAGATGATCGCGCGCTGGGAGCTGAAGCAAAAAGAGCTCTCGCCGGTGGCCGATTCGGAGGAGTTCGCCAAGCTCGTCGAGCACCACGAGGGCGAGTGCGGAAGAGAGCACGACGACGTCGTGGGGCTCGGCGGGCTGCACATTCTGGGGACCGAGCGGCACGAGTCGCGCCGCATCGACAACCAGCTCCGCGGCCGCTCGGGCAGGCAGGGAGACCCCGGTTCCAGCCGCTTCTACCTCTCGCTCGAAGACGACCTGATGCGCATCTTCATGGGCGACCGCGTGAAGAACCTGATGGATCGCATGGGCATGCCCGACGACGAGCCAATCGAGCACCCGTGGGTCACCAAGAGCGTCGAAAACGCGCAGCGCAAGGTCGAGGAGCGAAACTTCGACATTCGCAAGAATCTGCTCGAGTACGACGACGTGATGAACGCGCAGCGGAAGACCATCTACTCGCTGCGCCAGCAGCTCTTGCTGGGTCGTTACCAGCCCGAGCAAATGGACGAGCTCGGCAAGCCCACCGGCAAGCCGCGGGAGATCGACGTCGATGCGGAGATCGACGCCGACGTCACGCCGATCGTCGCGCAGCTCGTCGGCGGGTTCTGCGAAAAGCCTCTGCAACCGCGCGACCAGAACGGCAAGCCGCGGCCGCCCACGCTGAAGGAGCTCGAGGCCGCCGGCGAGGTGGTCGAGCTCGAGGCGCTCCAGTACGACGTCTATCACCGCTGGGGCGTGAAGCTCGATCTCGAGGGCCGGCGCAAGCGGTCTCCCGGTATCGTCTTGGAAGAGCTCAGCGAGCTCGTGCGCCGCGGCTTGAGCGAACAGCGGGAACGCCTGCTCGATCTCATCGATCGCGTCGTGAGCGCGATCGTGGAAGAGAGCTGCCCGGAAAACAAGCAGCCCGAGGACTGGGACTGGCCCAGCATCCACGACGGCTTCCGCGAGCACTTCAAGCAGCGTCTAGACAAGGACGTGGACGAGCTAGGGGACCCCGAGGCGCTGGTGCGCACTCTGTACGAGCGCGCGGAGCGCATCTACCTGGCCAGGGAAAAATCCGTCGGCGTCGCGCTCTTGTTGCGGGTTTTTCGGCACATTTACGCGCAAGCCATCGACGAAGCGTGGGTGGAGCACCTGTCCAACATGGAGCACCTGCGCGACGGCATCGGCCTGCGCGGCTACGGCCAACGCGACCCCAAGAACGAGTACAAGAAAGAAGGGTACAACCTCTTCTTGAACATGATGGCCAAGGTCTCGAGCAACGTGCTCACCACCCTGTTCGAGGTGGAGATCCGGCGCCAGGAAGAAATCGAGGCCCTGGAGCACGAAGCCGAGGCGCGGCACCAAGCGGAGCTGGACGCGGCCGTGGCTCGCCATCCCGGACAGCCGCAGGATCCGGCGGACGCGCTCGCCCCGGGGCGGGATCGACTGCCCGCGATGCCGGCTGCCGCGCGCACTCAGAAGCGCAGCACCCCCAAGATCGGCCGCAACGATCCGTGTCCTTGCGGCTCAGGCAAGAAGTTCAAGCAGTGCCACGGCGCCCTGCTCGAGGACGAGTCCTCGCCGACGTCTCCCGCGGCGTGAAAGACGGCGCGTCACGGCGGCGCTGAAAGGCGCGTTGCCCGATGATCGTGGTGGAACACCTGACGAAACGCTATGGCGCGCTCGCGGCCGTGCGCGACGTTTCGTTCGAGATTGGACGCGGAGAGGTAGTGGGGTTCTTGGGCCGGAACGGAGCGGGCAAGACTACGACCTTGCGCGTGCTCGCGGGCTTCATCGGAATGACGTCCGGGCGCGTGAACATCGACGGGCACGACGTTCAGCGGGATCCCATCCGGGCGCGAAGGCTGCTCGGGTACATGCCCGAAACGTGTCCCCTGTACCCGGAAATGCGCGTGTACGAGTACCTCGGGTTCCGCGCCGCGATCAAATGCGTGCCGCGCCGTGAACGGCGCGGTGCCGTCGAGCACGCCACGGCGGAGGTCAACGCGAAAGACGTGCTCGACGTGCCGATCGGCCAGCTTTCCAAGGGTTATCGCCAGCGGATCGGCCTTGCGGACGCGCTCGTGGCGCGGCCCCCGCTCTTGATCCTCGACGAACCCACCGCCGGCCTCGATCCGAACCAGATCCGCGACGTGCGCGATCTGATCCGAAAGCTCGGCGAGGAACATACCATCCTGCTCTCGACGCACATCCTGTCCGAAGTCGAGGCGATCTGCGACCGAGCACTGGTCATTCACCACGGCGAGCTCGTCGCCACGGGCACGCTGCCCGAGCTCACCCGCCAGCGCCGCGCCGGCGGAGCCAAGCTCCTCCTGCGGGCCCCGACGCTCGACGTCTCGGCGCTGGCACGCGCGGTAGAAGGCGTCGCGGTCGCGCGAGCCTCCCGCACCGAGGCGTCGCTCACCGAGCTCGTCGTGGACTTCGAGCCCTCCGCGGACGCGGGAAAGACCATCGAAGCGCTCGTCTCGGCACTCGTCCGGGCAGACGCGTCGGTGCGCGAGGCCGCGCTCGACAAGGCATCGCTCGAAGACGTGTTCGCGGCGTTGACGGCCGATAGCGCCGGCGAAGACGGGGGGGAACCCTCGACATGAACGGCTTTTTCGCCGTGTTCCGCCGCGAAATGCTGAGCCTGTGGGTCACACCGCTGGCTTGGGTGCTCGTGGCTTCGTTTCTGCTGCTCCAGGGCGGGATCTTCTACAGCATCGTCGTGCACTTCTCGCAGATGAACGACGTCGCGATCGATCTCGGACCGGTGCAGGCCTACTTCGGCCAACAGTCTATTTTGATGGCGATCTCGCTTTTGCTGCTTTGCCCTGCCCTGACGATGCGACTGTTCGCCGAGGAACGTCGAACGGGCACCATCGAGCCATTGCTCACCGCGCCGGTCACGCCGGCCGCCGTGGTCCTCGGTAAGTACGCCGCGACGCTGGCAACGTACGTCTTGATGTGGGCGCCCACGCTGCTCTACGTCGTGATACTGCGCGATACCGGTAGCGTCGATTGGGGCGTCGTCTCGACGAGCTATTGCGGCGTCGTCGGCGTCGGCGCCGGCTACCTCGCCGTCGGCACGCTGATGAGCACGGTGACACAGAGCCAGCTCATCGCCCTCATGCTCACCATCTTGCTTCAGTTCGGCATGTTCGTGCTGGGCATCGCTCAGTACATCTTCGAGCCGGGCTGGATCTGGGAAATCTCCGCTCATATTTCGCTTTCGAGCCAGATGGAGGAACTGTCGAAGGGCGTCGTCGATTCTCGCCGGCTCGTGTTCGACCTGACCCTCGTCGCGCTGCCGCTGTTCCTCGCGGTGCGCGTCGTGGACTCGTGGAGAACCGATGGCTGACGCGCGCATCGCCATCGCGGGGCGCCGATTGGCGGCGCTCTGGAGACGCTTCCTGCACGCGCTCGGCCCGCAGCGCGCCTGGTCGTCGCTCGGCGTCGCTTCCGCGGTCGTCGTCGCCGTCAACGCGAACGTGCTCTCCACCCGATTCTTCACTCGCTGGGACGCCACGGCCGAGCGCGCCTATACGCTGAGCGTCGCGACGGTGAAAACACTCACGGCGCTGACCGAGCCGATCGACGTCGTCGTGCTCCTCGACCGCGCGGACCCATTGACCAGCAGCGTCCGCCACATGCTCGGCTCCTACCGGGTACACACGCGCGAGCTCGACGTCCGCTACCTCGATCCCGAGACGCACCCCGTCGAGTTTGCCGCGCTGCAGAGCAAGTACGACCTCGTGGCAGGTCGCACCGAGGACGGCCGCGTCGTGACCGACGCCAGCGTGATCATCGCGCGCGGCGACCGGCACTGGTTTCTCACGCCGGACAACCTTTTGGGTTACGACCAGGAGGGGCGCGTCCAGTCGAAGCTCGAGCAAGCCCTCACCGAAGGCATCGTCAACGTGATGCAGAGCGAGCGCGCCAAGGCGTGCTTCACCTCGGGCCATCGCGAGCTCTCCATCGACGCCGGAGGGCCGCAGAGCCTCGCGGAGCTCCGGCATCGGCTGGAGCGCAGCAACTTCGACATCGAACGGGTTCACTTCGCCCCGGGCATCGGCACCGATCGAGATCTGTCGCACTGCGACGTGCTGGTCGTCGCCGGGCCGGAAGTGCCGCTCGGTTCGAACGTAGCCGAGCGGCTCCGAGACTACCTCGGCAGCGGCGGCAATCTCTTGCTCTTGCTCGGGCCGATCTTCGACACGGATGGGCGCGTGATTGCGACCGGGCTCGAGACATTGACGGAAAGCGCCGGCATCGAGCTCGACAACGCCGTCGTCGTCGAAACTGACCCAGAACGACGACTGCCGCAGGGCCTCGGTGAAGCTTTTCTGGCCGAGCCGGAGCCCCACGCCATCACGCGCGCCCTTGCCGATCGTCCGATAGCCGAACGGCCGAGCATCCTGGTCGTAAGCGCGCAAAGCATGCGCCGCAGCGCCAAGAGCAAGGCCGTGAGCGTGCTCGAGACCAGCCAGCACGCCCGACGCTTCGACGATCTTCGCGTACTCGCGGAACCGTCGCGGCGCGAAGCTGCCAGCGCATCCGAGGACTCTGGCTTGAGCCTCGGCATGGCCGTCGAGACAGCAAAGCGGAACGAACGCGACGCCCGCGGCCCGCGCCTGGTCGTCATAGGAACGGCCAGTGTCGCCTGGTCCAAGAACTTCATCGACCCGGCGTTGATCCCGACCAGCCTTCTGGTCGAAAACACCCTCGCCTGGCTCGGCTCACGGCCCGCGCTCGTGAGCGTGCCGGAACGCAAGCCACGTGAGATCGGCCTCAACCTGACCGAGGAATCGCGCGCCGAAGTGCTGCGGTACGTGCTCTTCTACATGCCGGGCACGGCGGCGATCTTGGGGCTGCTCGTGCTGATGCGCAGGCGCAAGAGCGAGCGCCCCAGGCCGCGGAAGGAGCAGCGCGCGTGAGCGGTCGTTTCACCGACGTCGCGCTCGCGGTCGCGGCGCTCGCGCTCTCCGTACTGGTGTTCGGTACGCGCGGAAGCGTTACCACGGAAGAACGCGAGTCACGCGCGCGCAACGTGTTCGGCGTATGGCGCCCCGAAGACATCTCGCGCCTCGTACTCGAGCGAGGCAGCCACCGCGTCGTGCTCGAGCGCCAGGCGAAGGACGACGGAACGCCACGTGACGACCGCGATTCGGAGTGGTGGATCGCGGAGCCGCTGCGCGAGCGCGCCGAGCCCTTCGCGGTGCACCAGCTCCTGAGCTCGCTCGAGGTCGCGACGTGGCTCGAGCGCTTCGGCGAAGAGCAGGGCACCGCTGCGCGCGGACTCGATTCGCCTCGAATCAGCGTGCGAGTCGACATGAACGGAATCAATTACCGCCTGTTGATCGGCGAAAAATCCGCGCGTCCCGACGCGTATTACGCGCGCATCGGCGGAGACGGCGTAGCGGAGACGGTGACGGGCCTGGTGCGCCGAGAAGTCGTCGACGACCTCGGCATCGCGGTGGACGACCTCAGAAGCCACGAGCTTTCGCCGTACGGACAGGGCGAGCTCGTAGCCCTGCGTCTCACGGGCAAACGCGGCGGCGTCGCGCTCGAACGGAGGCCCCGGGGAGCGTGGTTCTTCACCAAGGCTCAGGGCGGGTTGAGGGCGAGCCGCGATCGCGTCGAGCGCCTGTTTTCCGCGCTTCTCGACGCCCGGCTCCAGCGTTTCGTGGACGCGGCCGACGCCCGGCGCCGCCTGGCTTCGAGCGACGATACGTTGAAGCTCGTGCTCACGCCCCGGGAGCGACGAGCCCCGAGCCTCGCGCTCGAGCTCGGCGCACCTTGCCCCGTGGATGCGGCGCTCGTCCTGGTCCTACGCCGCAGCCCCGCAGAGGTCGCCGGCTGCGTTCGCAAGACCCTGTTCGACGCCCTGAAGCCGCCTTCGGAGGACTGGGTCGATCGCACGCCGTTCTTCGCCGAGCCCGACGAGATCGAAGAGCTCGTGATCGAAGACGGCCGGCGCAGGCTCGAACTCGCCCGGGTCGAGCAAGGCTTTTCGCTGCGCGCTCCGGTGAAGGGCAAAGTCGAGCTCGATGCGGGAAATCAGCGACTCGACGCAATGGCCAGCTTGCGCGGCGAGCTCTTGCCGAAAGAGAGCATGCCCCCGATCGAGCTCGACGCCAGGCGGCGCGTCACGGCCCGCGCGGTTTCGCCGCTCGACGCGGAAACCGTGGAGGAGACGTTGCTCGTCGGACGCAGCGCGGACGGCCGCCTATTGCTCAGGCGCGAGCAGGACGGCGCTCTGCTCGCGCTCGACGCCGAAAGCGCTCGCTTGTTCGAAGCCGACGCCACGCTGATCCGATCGCTCCAGGTGCTCGAGCTCGAGCCCTCACGACTGCTATCGATCGACGTCCGCGGCTCCGATCTGCATCAAACTCTGCGACGTACGCAAAGCGGCGCCTACGAGCTGGAAGCACCTGAAGGTTTCTCGCGAGACGGAGCGCTGACGAGCCGCCTGGTCGACACTTTGCGTTCGCTCCGAGCGGTCCGATGGGTCGCCGACGAAGCCCGCGGTTTCGGGCTGGATGCGCCGCGGATCCAGGTCCGGCTGGGGATAGAAGACGGAGACGCGGGGGCGCGCCAGCGGGAGCTCCGCGTCGGATCGCTCACGAGCGGCGGCGCCTTCGCCAGCCTCGATTCGGACGGCGTGTTCGTGATCGAGCCCGCAACGCTCGAGACGCTGACGACCTGGCTCATCGATCGTTCCGTCTTCATGCTGGACACCGACGCCTTGAACCGTCTCGAGCTCGAGCGCGGCCCGCAGCGCGTCGTGCTCTCCCGGCGCGGCAATCAGCTGGTGCAAAGCGAGGGCTCGCCGGATTTGACGCCCGACCAGATCCGCTCCGTAACGGCGGCGCTCGCGGATTTCTACGCCGAGGCCGCGCTGCACGTCGGGCCCCCGGACCGAAGAGAGGGATTCGAGCGACCGCTGCTTCGCGTGAGCGCCGAGCTCACCCGCCCCGGCGGCGGAGCGCGACGCGTCGCGTTCCGAGTCGGCGCCGGCGACGCGTGGCGCAACGTGAGCGTCTACTACGCTCGCCTCGACGGCGGCAACGCAAGCTACGCGGTCGCTCGGTCGCGCGTGACACCCTTGCTCGGCGTCTTCGACCGGTAACGACGTCCTGCTCTCGTGACTTCCGCCGTACCGCGCGAAAGTTCTGTCCGCGCCGCGTTCTTCGGACCACTGCCATGCAGCTCTACCACGAAAATTGCACCGATTCGCCACCCGCGGCCGAGCCGGGTTCGCGTTTGGCTGGCGCTGTGCGAGCGCGGTAGACTCGGGCGCGCAGGCCATGAAAGTCGCCGTCTTA
This sequence comes from Polyangiaceae bacterium, assembly GCA_036393455.1. Lineage (GTDB taxonomy): Bacteria > Myxococcota_A > Polyangia > Polyangiales > Polyangiaceae > DASWGX01. The sequence goes on along the minus strand of DASWGX010000145.1, from coordinate 9,615 downwards.
TCCCGCAGCTCCCGCTCGTACAGCACTGCGCGTCTTCGCGACGCCGCCGCCAAGCGCGGGCACGCCGTCAAGGTACTGGACACGCTCAAGTTCTCGATCGACGTCAAGCAAGGGGAACCGGCCCTGTTCTATCGCTCGAAGACGCTCAGCCGCTATGACGCCGTAATACCTAGAATCGGCGCGTCCGTCACGTACTTCGGAACCGCCGTGGTGCGGCAGTTCGAGCAGATGGACATCTTTTGTGCGAACTCCTCGCTCGGCATCACCAACTCGCGCGACAAGCTCCGTTCGCTCCAGATCCTGTCCAGACACCACGTCGGGATTCCGCAGACTACCTTCGCGCGGGACAAGAAGGACATCCTGCCGGCCATCGAACGGGTCGGCGGCGCTCCCGTGATCATCAAGCTGCTCGAGGGAACGCAGGGTGTGGGCGTAATCCTGGCCGACAGCGTGAAGGCCGCCGAAGCCATCATCGAAACCCTCCAGAGCACTCGACAGAACGTGTTGATTCAGAAGTTCGTCGCCGAGAGCAGGGGGCGAGACATCCGGGCCATCGTCGTCGGCGATCGCGTCGTCACCGCGATGCGGCGCGTCGCGCAGGCGGAGGAATTCCGCAGCAACGTGCATCGTGGCGGCAAGACCGAGGTCGTGGAACTGGACGAGGTTTACGCGGAAACGGCGGTCCGCGCCGCACAGATCATGGGTCTGCGGCTGGCCGGTGTGGACATGCTGGAAGGCAAGGACGGTCCCCAGGTGATGGAAGTCAATTCGTCGCCCGGCCTGGAAGGCATCGAGAAGACGACGCAGCTCGACGTCGCTGGCGCGATCGTCGACTACGTGGCGGCCCAGGTAGATTTTCCCGAGCTCGACATTCGCCAGCGGCTCACCGTCAGTCGCGGCTACGACGTCGCGGAGCTCGTCATTCCGGAGGGTTCGGAGTTCGTCGGCAAGACGCTCGCGAACTCGGGGCTGCACGATCGGGACATCAACGTGCTGTCGCTGCACCGATCGGGCAAGGTAATTCCGAACCCCAAGGCCAACCGCGAGTTCCAGGCCGGCGATCGCCTGCTCTGCTTCGGAAAGGTGGCGACGATGCGCGACCTCGTACCGGAAAAGTCGCGAAAAAAGCGGCGGCCCAAGGTTCGTTCGCTCTCCTAGGCCCGAGCCGGCCAAGCTCTCTTCGCGGCGTTCAGAGCGCGCCGAGGCAAAGAGCGTCGTTGAGCGCGCGAGGCGGGCACCTCCGCCATGGCGCGCCTCGGTGAGGCGGCACTTTTGGGACGGCTCGGCAAGCGCACGGAGGCGAGCTCGTGAATGCGCTCGTGGAGCGCGTCGCGGAACGCTACCTGATCCAGCATCCCGTCGAAGCCGCGCGCATTCTCGACGCCCTGGACGCGGTCGACGTCGCCTCGGCTGTGGCCGCCCTGAACCCTTCGGAGAGAGCCGCGGTGCTCTGCCACGTGAACGCCGACGTCGCGGCCGACACCGTCGCGACGCTCGACGACGACACGGCGACGGAAACTCTGATCGCGACCGACTCGGTGCGCGTCGCCCGCTGGCTCGCGCTCCTCGGCGGCGAGGCTCGCGACAGACTGGTCAAGCTGTTGCCGCCCAGGCACGCGCGCGACGTGACCCAGGCTCTCGACTATCCGCCGGGAAGCGCCGGCGCGTTGATGGACCCGGGCGTCATTCCGTTCGACGCTGAAACCAGCATCGACGACGTCCTCGACGGCTTGCGTCGGCTCAAGAACCGACGCGTGACCGATGTCATGGTGTGCAAGGACGAACGCCTCATCGGTGTCGTCCCTTTGCAGGAGCTCCTGGTGGCGCCTCACGACAAGACGCTCGGCCCGCTCGCGCGGCGCGACGCGCCCGCGGTCCACGCCATGGCGACCCACGACGAGGTCGTCGACCTGCTCGAGAGACACCGGCTCGCCAGCTTGCCGGTCGTGGACCTCGACAGGCGCTTGCTCGGCATCATCCGCTACGATGCGCTCGTGCGTGCCGCACAGCAGGCCGCCGCCGACGATCTTCAGAAGATGGTCGGCGCCGGTTCGGAAGAGCGCGCGCTCTCCTCCGCCTCGCTCGCCGTGAAGAGCCGCTTGCCGTGGCTCCTCATCAACCTCTTGACCGCCTTCGCCGCCGCGGCGGTAGTGGGCATTTTCGACGCCACCATAGCCGAGGTCACTGCCCTTGCCGTCCTGCTGCCGGTCGTTGCAGGGCAATCAGGCAACACGGGAGCGCAAGCGCTGGCCGTAACCAGCCGCGGCCTGGCGTTGCGCGAAATCCGCGTCGGCCAATGGTGGCGCGTCGTGCGCAAGGAAATCGCGGCCGCGGCCGCCAACGGCGTGCTCGTTGCGGCCGTAACGTCCCTGGGAGTGCTGCTCTGGAGCGGGAGCCTCGCGCTCTGCGCGGTGATTGGAACATCCATGATCATTTCCATGGTGCTCGCCGCCGCGGCAGGCGCCCTCATCCCGGTGCTGCTGACGGCGATCGGGCGCGATCCGGCCACGGCCTCGTCGATCATCCTGACGACGGTGACCGACATCACCGGTTTCTTCTCATTTCTCGGGTTGGCGACAGTGATGAAAGAGTACTTGCTCTGACGCGGCCGAGGGCAGCGCCGCCGCTAGTCGCAACCGCCGTTGCCGGTGCAGCTGCCGGCGGAGCATGCTCCGAGCCTCTCGGCGAGGTCGTCGACCTCGCACTGAGAAAGGCTCGGATTACCGCCGATCGTGAGCATGCCCACGCTCTGCAGGCGAGCGAGCTCTCCAAGCGACACGAGGCTGTCGTTGGAGGAAACGATCATGGAGCCTCCGACGTTCTCCAGGCTTCGAAGCGTCAACGCCGGGAGCGAAGCGTTGGAAGCAATCGTGAGATCGCCCTCGATCTCGACCAGCGCGGGGAGCGCGGCATTCTCGAGCGACGCGTTGCTCGTCACCGTAATGCTTCCCGCCCGTTCGAGCTTCGTGAACGCGAGGGCTATCGCGTTCGGGTTGTCGCCGAGCGTGAGCACCGACGTCACGGATTCGATCCGATCGAGGCCCTCGACCAACTCCAACGACTGGTTGTCGACCAGGATGATGCTCTCGAGCTCCGGCCCCGGCGCGACCCCGGTAACGCCGGCGAGCGCCGGATTTTCGGACACGACCAGCGACCCTCCCAGCGCTACTTCGGAAAGTGGCTCGGTGGCCTCGAGACCGTCGTTGCCCGCGATGACGAGGCCGCCCACGACGTGCCGGAGCGCCTCGAGCCCCGCAAAGGTCCGTAGGCCCGGGCTGTCGGTGATCGCGAGAACACCGTCCACGTAGAGCAAGCCCGAAAGGCCGCGGAGATCGCGCGGGCGTTCGAGGCTCTGCAACGTCAGGTCGCCGACGACGACGCGAAGCGCTTCGAGCCCGCTCAAGCTCTCCACGTCAATGCGTTCTTCGAGGGCACCCAGCGTGAGCGAGCCTTCGAGCACGTGGCAATCACGAGCCGCGAACGCGTCGAGGTCTTCGCGAGTTCCGACTTCGACGTCGCCGGCGCAGACGTTGGCGCAACCGATACGCGGATCGCAGCGCATGCCGTCCTCGCACTCCGCATCGGAATTGCAATTGCAGCCCAAAGCATCGAGACAAGTCGATGCGCCACCCGTACCGCCCGAGCCGCCGCCCGAGCCCGAGCTCGACCCGCCGCTCAACACGAGGCCACCCGCACCGGTCGAGCTCGTGCTGGTCGTACCGCCCTGTCCGACGCTTCCGATTGCGCCCGTGGTACCTCCGTCCCCCGCCGGACCGTCGAAGAGGCCCTGCTCGCCGGCGCTCCCGCAGCCGAATGCACATGCCACCACGGCCAACAGGCAATCGATCGATACTCTCACTGCCGCTTATCGCTCTAGCAAAGCGGTCCGGTAGGTCAAGCTCGTGAGCATTGGCAAGCAGGAGCCGACCGGGCATCATCCGCGCCATGATTTCCGAGGAACGGCGCGTGCGGATTGGCGACGGCAAAATTGTATGCCGCGGTCGGACATGGGTGCACGGGGTGAGCGACGCGATTACCGTCGACGAAGAGGCCCGGCGCGCAGAAAACGAAGTCTTCCTACGCGCCAGGGCCGAGCAGTCCCGTTCACGGCACTTGTTCGCTCTCGGAACACCCGAGCTCGAACGTTTCACGGTCTGCCACCGCTACGAACCGTTTTGGATGAAGCCCGCCGTAGGCACATCCATCGGTGACGTCCCGCCCGAGACACAGTTTTTGCTGGGCCAGCTGACGGGAGGCGGCTTTCTCGTACTGGTGCCGCTCGTCGACGACCTTTTTCGCTTCTCTCTGCGCGGAAAGCCGGATCACTCGCTCGAGCTGGTCGCGGAAACGGGCGACTCTTTCGCCCCGGGCAACGGCGGCCTTGCCTTGTACGCGGCGACCGGCGACGACCCTTTCGAGCTCCTCGAACGCGGAGCCCGTTCGGTCGACGCGCGGCTCGGAACCGGGCGGCTGCGCGCGGAGAAGTCGCTCCCCGATTTCGTGGACGCCTTCGGTTGGTGTACCTGGGACGCCTTTTACCAGGAGGTGAGTGCCGAAAAGGTCGTGGACGGCCTCGAGCATTTCGCGCGCGGCGGCGTACCACCCAGGCTCCTGATCCTGGACGACGGCTGGCAGAGCACCACCACGATGGACACCGGCGAGCGCCGTCTCACCGCGTTCACCGCCAACGAAAAGTTCCCGGGTGGGCTCGAGGCCACGGTGAAGGCGGCGCGCCAGCGCGGCGTCGAGTTCTTTTTCGTGTGGCACGCCATGATCGGCTACTGGGGCGGCGTCGATCGCGCTGGTTTGCCCGACTACGGCGTGGTCGACCAGGTCCGCGGCTTCGGGGAGGGCGTCATGGCGCACAAGCCAACCTTCAATCACGACTGGTGGAGCAGCCTGGTCGGCCTGGTCCCCGCCGCCCACGTCGCTCGCTTCTTCGACGACTACCATTCGTACCTCGAGTCGCAAGGCGTCGACGGCGTCAAGGTCGACAATCAAGCCGTGCTCGAAGGGGTAGCGCAGCGACAAGGAGGCCGCGTCCCGCTTACCCGCGCCTATCGCGCCGCGCTCGAAGGCAGCGTCGAGCGGCACTTTTCCGGGCGCCTCATCAATTGCATGTCCAACGCGCAAGAGACTTGGTACGGCTCGCCGCGCTCGACGCTGCTGCGAAGCTCGATCGACTTTTTCCCGCGCATGCCGGAGACACACGGCATGCACCTGTACACCAACGCGCAAGTGGGCTTGTGGTTCGGAAATTTCATGCACCCGGACTGGGACATGTTCCAGAGCGGGCACGAGTGGGGCGCCTATCACGCCGCCGGGCGGGCGATTTCGGGAGGCCCGGTGTACGTCTCCGATCGGCCGGGCGAGCACGATTTTACTCTGTTGAAGAAGCTCGTGTGCTCGGACGGCCGCGTGCTTCGCTGCGATCGACCGGGGCTTTTGACGCTCGACACCTTGTTCGCGGACGCGACTCGACAAGACGTGCCGCTCAAAATCTGGAACCGCAACGGGGAGCGGGCGGTCGTCGGTGCCTTCAACGCGCGTTGCACCACGCCGAGCAGCACCGTGGTCAAAGGTTCGGTCCGGCCCGGCGACGTACCGGGCTTTCTAGGCGAGCGCTTCGCTTGCCTTATGCACAACGCCGGGACGATCACGACCATGGACCGCGATGAGAGCAAACCGGTTATCCTGGATCAGGGCGCTTTCGAGCTTTTCACCTTCGCGCCAATCGAAGCCGGCTTTGCCGCTCTCGGGCTAGCCGACAAGCTGAACAGCGGCGGCGCCGTGCGAGAAGTGGTGCGGCATTCTGCGACGGCCCTCGACGTCCTGCTTCGTGACGGTGGGCGCTTCGCGGCCTGGAGCGAAATTCGTCCAGCGTCGGTGAAAGCTTCTGGCGAGCCTGTCGCTTTCTCGTACGATGAGAAAACCGGCGCGCTGATGGTGGACATTCCCACGGGCGCCGCCACCACGGTATCGGTTCACGGCTGAGCGCCATCGCGGGACAAACGGGCCGTTGCCTTGACGGGAAGTGCATATGGCCGGATATTTCCCGGGCATGACGATTGCACACACTTCCTTGTTTCGTTCGGCGGTGCTCGGCAGCGCCGCGCTTTGCTTCCTCGCCGCCTGCACCGGCAGCTCTTCAGATGACGGGGGCTCCACCACCGGCGCCACGGGAACGGGCGGCGCCACCGGAGCGGGCGGCGGCGCTTCCACGACTGGTGGCGCGACGACTTCGGGCAGCACGGGCGGCGACGCGTCCACGGGCGCGAACGGCGGCAGCACGGCCGCCACGGCGGGCGGCAGCGGCGGGACGAGCGCGAGCGCGGGCGGCGGCGACGGAACCGGCGGCGAGACCAGCGGCGCCGGCGGCACCGGCGGCGTCACGATGATCCCCGGCGAATACGTGCCGTGCAGCGGCGATGCGCCCCCCGAGCTCACGCTGACGGAAGTGACGTCGATAGACGGCCAGCCGATGTTCGTCACGGCGTCGAACGATCCGGCTTCGACTGTAATCTACATAGCGCAGCGCCAGGGCAGCATCTTCTCGTTCGACACGGCGAACCCCGGCGAGCCCCAAACGGTACTCGAGTCGATCAACGCCGGTACGAACGGCGAGCGCGGCCTTCTGGGTATGGCTCTCCACCCCGATTTCGACGGCACCACCAACACGCGCTTTTTCATCTATTGGACCGGAACCGGCACCGGCGCGGGAGAAAGCCTGGTCGACGAGTACAGTATCAGCGGCGACAACGCGACGTTCGTGGCCAACCTGTTCCAGGTCGATCAGCCCGCCGATTTCGGCAATCACAACGGCGGCACCATCGCTTTCGGCTCCGACGGTTATCTCTACGTCGGCCTGGGCGACGGCGGCGACAGCAACGATCAGCACAATACGGGCGGCGACAACAACGGGCAGAACCCTGCCACGCCCCTCGGCAAAATGCTGCGTCTGGACGTAGACAATTCGATGATGCCGGTCGCCGGTAATCTGACGGCGGCCGACGTCGGCGGCGGCGACGTCGACGGCCGCATCATCCACTGGGGCCTCAGAAATCCCTTCCGTTTCAGCTTCGATCGCGCCACCGGCGACCTCTGGATCGGCGACGTCGGACAAAACACGACCGAAGAGGTCGACTACATTCCCGCGGCGAGCACGCCGCAGAACCTCGGCTGGGCGGCGCTCGAAGGTACCGAAGCTTGCCCCGGCTGCTCGGGCAACACGCCGAGCGACGACATGCTCGATCCGGTCCACACGTACCCGCGCGGCGGCGGCGGCTCCGTCATCGGCGGCTACGTCTATCGCGGCACTCAGATCCTGGGGCTGCGCGGACGCTACATTTTCGCCGATCACAACCAGAATTCGGTTTCGCTCTTGACCCGCAATCCCGACGGCGGCATCTGCGATCTGACCAACATCACGAGCAATCTGGGCGGCATCGACGGCGTCGTCTCCTTCGGAGAAGACGCGCAGGGCGAGCTCTACGTGTTGATGCTGGAGGACGGTGCCATCTACCGCATCGACGAGGAATGAGCGCGCACTGATCCCGCGCGAGCCGGTCCGCCATCATGGAAGCGGACGCGATCATCCGAAGCCTCGGCCTTCTGCCCCACCCGGAAGGCGGGCACTATGTCGAAGTCTTCCGCGCGCGGCTCCAGGTGCGAAGCGCCGTCCATGACAGCGCGCGCCGGGCGTCGACGGCCATCTACTTCTTGCTCCGCGCCGGAGAGTTTTCCGCGTGGCACCATGTACGCTGCGACGAGGCCTGGCACTTCTACCGCGGCGATCCGCTGGAGCTCTTCACGCTGGACGCCGAAGCAGGCTTGAGACGCGCGGTCCTGGGTCCGGACCTCGAACGCGGCGAGCGGCCCCTGTTCGTGGTCGGCGCGGGGCTATTGCAAGCAGCGCGCGTCACGCCGGGCGGTCGTTCGGGCTATGCGCTGATGGGCTGTACGGTAGCGCCAGGGTTCGAATTCGACGACTTCGAGCTGCCGCCGCGATCGGAGCTTCTCGAGCGCTTTCCCGAGCACGCGGCAGTGCTCGGCGAGCTCAGCCGCTAATCAGCCGACGAACGTTTCGCCCCGAGCGCGGAGCGTGGTAAGAGCGGGCCGACGTGCCGAAGTTCACATGGAACATCGACCCGGTGGCCGTTTACGTCGGGTCCTTCGAGGTCCGTTACTATAGTCTTTTCTTCGTCGCCGTGTTCTTGGGCGGCTACGCGCTCCTGAACTGGCAGATCCGGCGCGGCGGCGGGGACGAAGAGGCGGCCGGGGACTTCATCGTCTACGGCGTGCTCGGCGTCTTGATCGGGTCGCGGCTGGGGCATGTGCTCTTCTATGACCTCGACAAAGCGCTCCAAGACCCGCTCTGGGTGCTCAAGATCTGGACCGGCGGCCTTGCGAGCCACGGCGCGGTGGCTGGCCTGATCCTGGCCATGTACGTCTTTGCCAAGCGCCGCGACATCCCGTTCCTCGAAGGCGCCGATCGTTTCGCGTTCTCGGCCGCGCTCGGCGCGACGCTGGTGCGCCTCGGCAACTTCTTCAACTCGGAGATAGTCGGGAGAAAAACGGATCAAACCTGGGGCGTCGCGTTTCCGCGCTTCGAGGAGCGCGGCGAAATCGTGTACCGGCACCCGAGCCAGCTCTATGAGATGGCCATCGGCATCGTCACACTCGGCCTGCTCTATGTGTGCGACCGCGCCATGGGCCACGAGAAGCGCCCGCGCGGCGCGCTGATTTCCTTTTTCTTCGTCTTCTATTTCACCGGCCGCTTTTTCGTGGAGTTTTTCAAGGAGTACCAAGTCCTCAATCCTGAAACGAGCCCGCTCACCATGGGCCAGTACCTGAGCCTGCCCGGCTTCTTGATCGGCGTCGTGGGCCTCGTCTGGGCGTTCCAGCACCGGCTGCCGGCCGGCTGGAAAGAGGAGGACGTGGACGACGACGAAGACGACGAGGACGCTCGTGATTCGAACGCCGGCGACCCCGACGTGGACGCGGAATTCGTCGGACGAAAGCGCGGCGAGGCCGAAGAGGCCGAAGGCAACGACGACGACGAAGAGCGCGACGACGACGAAGAGCGCGACGACGACGACGTCGAAAAGAAGGCTCCGGAGGACGACGCGGCAAAGGGCAAGAAACCCGACGCGTCGAAGGGCTGAGGGCTAGGCGAGCACGTCGGCGATCGAGTAGCGGCCCGGCGCCTTGCCGTGCAAGAAGCGGGCTGCCACGAGCGCCCCCTGCGCGAAAACGTCGCGGCTGGTGGCGCGGTGGACGAGCTCGAGGCGCTCGCCCGGCCCGAGCAAGTACACCGTGTGATCGCCCACGACGTCGCCGCCGCGAACGCCCCAGACGCCGAGCTCTTCGTCCGGACGGGCGCCGACGTGTCCTTCGCGCGCGCTCCGCTCGCGAAGGTCGGGGCGCGCCGTCCGCGCGGCTCGGGCGAGGCGGAGCGCGGTTCCGCTCGGCGCGTCGACCTTGCGCCGGTGGTGCAGCTCGACGATCTCGACGTCGAACGCAGCGCCGAGTCGCCTTACCGCGTGCTCGACGAGCTCCGCGAGCACTTGGACGCCGAGGCTCATGTTCGGCGCCCACAGGACGGGCACCTTGAGG
>DASWGX010000144.1:0-11565 GCA_036393455.1 Polyangiaceae bacterium | reverse complement strand
GTCCCTTCGTCGCGGCTCACCGACGGCGGCCAAATCAGGCCCTGCCCTTCGCTCGTGAGCTCGGCCGCGAGCAGGTCGCCCGCGAGCTGTATCGCCGCGCTGCCGCCTCTCACTTGAAATGCTCGCACGCGAAAGCCCGGATCCGGGACTGCCGTCGCAAAGGCAATACCGGAGCGCACGTCCTCGGCGCCGAGCAAGTGCGCGGCGAACGACAGATCCTCGAGCAAAAGCCCGCGAGCCGTCAGCTCGGCGGCGCTGGAATTCGTCGCAGGCCGGGCGCGAAATTCGAGCTTCGCGCTGAAACGCAGCGGCAGCGCCCGGCGGCTGGTCGGGTTCTCACCGGTGGTCAGATGGAGATTCCCGCGCTCGAACGCCGGCTCGGGCGTCCACTCGGTGATGGAGACTCGGACCGCGACGCCGGCCGCTGCCACGTCGTCGATCGCCGCGGGCGCCTGCACGACCGAAAGGTGCGCCCGCGTGCTCAGACCATCGCCCACGATCGCGGCAAGTCGACTCTCGATCGCATTCAGCATGGCATCTACCGTAGCGGTCGCACCAGCACGGGCCTGTCGATGGACGCGATCACGGATTCGTCGAGTCGCGCCACTTCCTGGGACAGCACCGCTACTCGGCCGCCGATGTCCTTGAGAATGGACTCGCGCAGCTGTTCGTTCTTGGTGTCGATCTGTTTGGTGACGCGCTGTTCCGACGCCTGGAGCAGTTCCGTGCTCCTTGCCAAGGATTCGTCGACGGCGGCGCGCCGCGCGTCGGAAACCTGCGCCTGTACCGACGCCATGGCGTCGCGCACGCTGGCCGACGTGAACGCCCGCGTTTCGGCAGCAGAGCTGGCAAGCTCCGCTCGCCATTGTTGGGTCAGCGCGGCTGAAGCGCTGGCGATGCGACCGGGAACGTCCAGGCTCTCGAACTGGCGCACGACCTCGCGCTGGATGTCGTCCGGCAAATCGCGCACCGCGACGGCGACCGAGTCGGAGACGCGGGCGTCCAGGTTCGCGAGCTCCTTCGTGACGCTCTGCGCCACCCGCGCATCCAGGTTCGACAAGCGGCTTTCGAGTTCGCCGTCGACGTGCGCCGTAACGCTGGCTTGGAGCGTCGTCCGCACGGCGGCAATGCTCGTGTCGACGCGCGCGTCCAGGCTCGACTGAAGCGCGTCGACCTGGACGTCGAGCTGGCCGGCGATGCGCGTCGGGAGCCCCGCGAGCTCCATATCGAGGCGCGAGCCCAGCGCGGTCACCCGCGCCTCGGTAGGTGCCAGCGCACCGGGCAGGGCCGTCTGGAGCTCCGCGCTAAGGCCGGCAGCGAGCTCGCCGCGCAACGCGGCCACGGCTTGCTGGACGCGCGCCGCCGCGGCCGTCTGGATGTCGGCGGGCAGCGACGCGAGGCGCTGGTCGATGGTTTCGACAGTGGCAGCCAGCAGCGCGGCACGCGTGCTGTCGAGCCCGCTGTCCATGCGCATATCGAGCTGGGCGTCGAGGCTCGCGCCTTGCGCCGCGAAACGTTGAGCGAGATCGGTTTCGACCGCGGCTCGCGTTCCGGCGAGCGCCGTCTCGAATTCGCCGCGCAGCGCGGCGCCGGACTGTCCGAGCGACGCGTTGAACTCGGCTTGCAGCGAGGTCACTTCGCGCACGAGGTCGTCGTGAACCTTGCTCTCCAGCAAGGCGGACAGACCGGCCAAACGCTGATCCAGACTAGAACCACCGGTGGCGGCATCGAGCTCCTCGAGTCTGAGCTCGATGTCGCGCATCCGGAGCGGCGCGCCGTCGATGCCGAGCAGGTTGTCGCGCAGCGTCAGTAGGTCGCCGACCTGGTCACGGATCTTGGCGACATCCAGCGGCTGGCCCGCCTCGTCGGTCAGGCTCTGGCGCAGCTCGAGCACCGTGTCGAAGCTCTTCGAGAGTCCGCCGGTCTGCGCGGAGAGTTGATCGACCAGGGTACGCAGGTTCTCGATGCCGCCGAAGCGCTGGTCGAACTCCTTGAGTTGGCGTGTCCGATCGAGCTCCGCCGTGGCCGCGCGGTCGGCACGCTTCTGCTGCTCTTCGAGCAATGCGCCGAGGCGCGCTACTTCCGCGCCCAGCGCCGCCACCTTCTTGGACATCTCGGCCAGCGCGGTACGCGTATTGACCGAGCCCGCGCTTTCGGCCTGGCGCGCCTGAAGCTCCGGATCGAGCCACGAGGTGGTGACCAGGCCGAGGTGGTCGTGCTCGCGTAGGGCAAACCGCTCTTGTAGTGCCGCCGTGGCACCGGCGTCTTGCGCGCGGTCTATTTCCAGGATGCCTTGCAGCACTTCGACCAAGGCGTTCCAGTCGTCCGCCTCGATGCGCATGCCGCTGTTCTTCAAGCCGAGAGGCCCGAGCCGCTCGCCGAGGGCGGCGATCCGTTCCAGCGTGTTCAGCGCCATCATTCACCTCCGCAGGATGGTGTTCAAAGCACCCCCGCCCATCGCGCGATCCGTCTTTCTGTGGAGCTCGAGCTCGCTGGCGTAGGACTTGGTCTGGGTGGACTTCAGCACTTCGACGGATTGATCCAGCGCCATGACCACTTCCGAGGTGAGAAACGTCGCATCGTCCGCGCGCTCGTCCTTGAGCGTCTCGACCTTGGTCGCGAGCTGGACTCCGACGTTGCGCGCCTGGCGCGCGAAACTGGCGGGATCCGCCGTGACCGTTCTCTCGAGCTCGCCGATGAGATCCGTGAGCTCCTTGCCGCGTGCCGAGTTCTTGTCGACCGACGCCGCATCCAAAACGTCCTCCACTTGCTGGCGGAACCGTCCGGCCTGGATCTGGCGCTGGAGCTCCGCCATCGCGGCGCTCAGGGTCGTGACCAACGAGTCGAAATTGTTGGTGACCTCGTCGAACTTGCGCAAAAACTCCGGGTGGTCGTGGCCCAGCGGCGACACCAGACGCGTCAACTCGGAAACGGCCTGGGCCAAGTCGCGGATGCTCGATGCCAATAGATTCCAGTCGTCCGCCTTGATCGCCTCGCCGGGCTGCTTCGCCGCGAGCGGCAGAACCGTTTCGGCAACCGAGTCGGCCATCTGTCGCACCGGCGTGAGGTTCGCGTCCGGAATGTCCTCGATCGGCGTATTGCGAAACTTTGCCGGATCGATGACCACGGTGACCGCGGTGTCGCCCGTAGGGAGCACGCGAATCGGCCGGCGCAGCACGGGCGCCACCAGGTTGGGGTGCCTGAGCGTGAGCTCGTACGCTCCCGGCGCCACCTTGGGCAGCCGCGTCGTGCCGTCGAGAAACGGCTTGGCGGTTTTGACGACGACGTTCGAGATCGGGTCGCGCAGCTCCACTTCCAGGTCGCGGTTGGCGGCCGGGAATCCGTGGATGTTCAAGGTCAGGTCGTTCATGATCATCGGAATGCCTCCACTCGAGCCGGCCGAAGCTCAGTGCCCATAGGGCAGGTCGACTTCCCAGAAGAAGGTAATGTCTTGTCCGACCCGCAGTGTGACGGGCTCGAACACCACCTGGTTGTAGAGCGCGGTGCCGGCCATGAGCCCCGCCTCCGATACGTCGGCCAGCTCCACGGTCGGTTGAAACTGGGTCGTGACGAGCAACCGGAGCACCCCGGGCTGCGCGGCCTCGACCTGAAAGTCGTCCGGCATGACGGGGCTTTGCAACGCTTCGCTCGCGATGCCGCCGCCGGACGGCGGCGTCAGGCTGATGGCTTCCACTCCGGCGGATTCACGACCGAAGCCCACGTGCACGCGATCGATCGGCGCGGCGGTCGCCGCGCCCGAAAGCAGGTTCGCCACGATCTGGGCCCCGCCCTGCACGACGATATTGCCGCTACGGCGCTCGGCGACGACGTGTCCGTCTGCTTCGCAGACCAACATGTGCATACGGCCACGGAGACGCTCGGAATGGGTCATCGTTGAAACTCCTAGTTGTACCGAGAAGAGCCGAGGCCCGTCTCGCCGAAGCGCCCGCCGAGCTCCATGCTCGAACCCTCGCCGGCAGGGCCGCGGCCGGGAGGCAGCACCACCCAGGAGGGTCGTAGCCTTACGTGTTGGCGTAGTGTTTCCTGGAACGGCACGAACTTGACCTCCGCGCGCACGCCGGCCGCGTGCAGCTCGCCGATCGATTCACGCAACCCCTCCTCGAACTGCTGGTAAGGTCGCGCGCTCGATACGTCCGTGGCGTCCGTGGGTTCCGCGACGAGATAGCGGGGGACGCGCACTTCGAACGAAGCCGGCTCGGTCTCGAGCCAGCTCATCTCGAGCTTCGCCACCGCGCCGCTAGGAAATAGCGCCTGATTGAAGAAGGTGGCGTCGAAGACGCCTTCGCGGAGCTCCTCGCCGGCGATGGCGTAGAAGAACCGGCTCAACCCCGCCACGTCGAAAAGCCCGACCGACAGGTAGATCCAGGCATTCTCGCCTCGAGCCAGACGCGGCAAGCGCGGCGACGCGTCGAGGTCGCCGGGCTCGAACGGCGTGCCGAGCCGAAATCCCTCCATGCTGAAGAGCTTTTCGCTGACGTCTTCGCCCTCGAGCAGCGCCTTCGCCGCGCCGTCCGCACCGCCGGCCTCGATCGACAGCGCGCGGCCGAGCGGCACCGTGCCGCGATAGCCGATCAAGTCGCCGGTGGTGCGATTGACCAGAATAGGGACGGCCGTGCGGCCCTCGGAGTAGCCGACGACGCGAAATGTCGCCCGGGTCGGCGCTAGCCCGCGGTTACTTTCCTCCCAGCGAAACAGGTAGGGGACGCGACCGCCGCGCGCCAGCAGTGTATTGCTGCGCCGGAGCTTTTCGGGGTTCTCGACCAGCTCGAGCGGGCGATACCGGGGCCGCTCTTCGGGAACGCCGTAGGCCTGGTCCGCGTCGAGCCGTGTCGTTCCGGGGCGCGAGAGTCCGGGCAGAAACACGCAAGCGAGCACCTCTTCGACGCGCGTCAGGTAGTCGTACACGAAGTGGCGAATCTCGCGCACCCCGAGCGCTCCGCTCAGGCGCGCCTGTACCAACGCTTTGAGCCGTGCACGGAGCGTCGGCAGCGTCTCCCAGGAGAAGCGTCGCACGTTGAGCAATGCGGCGAGCTTGTCGAGCTCCTCCAATCGATACACCGTGTCGATCCAATGCGTTTGCCGAACCCGATCCACGTCCTCGGAGAGCGCGTCCATCTCGAGCGCGAACACGTCGAGTAGGCGGACCAGCAACGCGTCGTCGGCCACGGCGTAGGGCGGCGGCAGCGCGACGAGCAGGCGCTTGAGGCTGTTCATGCCGTAACCTCGACGGACACGACCGTGAACAGATGGCGCGGGAGCACCTGGAAGGCCGGGCCACCCTGAATGACCTGAACGAACTGATCCTCGGCAACCAGCGTGAGCTCCAGGCGGCCCGCGTCGATGCCGTACTTGGTGTCGTCGCGCAGCGCCGTGAGGACGGCGGCCGTGTCGACGGGCGTGCCCGGCGTCAGGCGCGACAAGAACGCCTGCAACAGGCTCGTGACCTGGGCTTTCACGGCGTCGATCAGCACACCTTGAAGCAGCGTCACCGGGATCACGGCGCGCACTTCCACCGGCACGTTCTGGCCGTGCGTGGCCGGCGGTTCGTCGAACGTGTCGGGTGCGAACGAAACGTCCTGCTCCGCGAGCGTCACCGACACGTCGTCTTCGGGGACGTAGTCGGTTCCCGGCGTTGCCGGCGCCCCGCCCTTGGGACCGACGCTCAACGTTGCATCCACCACGCGTTCGTCGCCGAGGACCGCCGCGACCAGCGCGCCGACGCGGACGGGACGACCCACTCCCGCCCGCGCCACCTGCCTCGCGAGCGTCGAACGCACGGCGTCGTGCACGGATTCGATCAGCGCCGGCGGCTGCTGACTGCCGGCCAGCACCAGCGCCACGTGGCTCGCCAACTCTTGGTTGCGGGCGGGACCGGCGATGACACGGATGCCCGCGGGCCGGAGCTCCTCGATGCGCGTCGCCACCGCTGGAGGCAACGTCGCAGACGGCTCGTTCAGGCTGATCTGAAGCTGCACTTCGCCCGGGACGCCATTCGGCATTTCGATGACGCCGACGTCGCGCACGTCCGGTAGCTGCAAGAGGCCCTCGCGTAGCGCCCCTACCGTACCCTTGTTGCTGGCCTGGAGCGCGACCCGCACTCGGGCGCGGAGCTCTTCATCCGATTCGTCCTCCGTCGCGCGCGTCGTCGGGCGTTCGTTGGTGACCGACTCGATTCCCGCGATCACGCGCTGCACGACGCTCAAGACGCCCGCTTGCACCGGGGGCGTCGCCGCGGCTGCCCCGCGCACGCGGACCTCGGCCGTCGACTCGCCCGGCAGCATGGTGTGCGTTTCGATCGTCTCGTAGCGAATCTTGTCCTGGGCGTCGGTGACCGGCGTGCCCGCCAGGATGGCGATCAGCCCCTGCGAGCCAGCGCGGCGACCAAAACGCACCGTGCCAGCCGGGCGCCCGGCGCGAAAACGACGGTAGCCGAGCAGCGCCACCACGCGATCGAGCGACGCGCCCTCGGCGGTCTCGAGGAACGCCGAGTCGTAGGCAAGGTTGAGCTTCTGATACAAGAGACCGAACTCGCGCGAGACGACCTCGACCAGGGTGCGCACGACGCTGCCGACGTTGAGATCGGTGACGACGGTCGGGTCGGCCGTGCGCGGGTAATAGTTGACGACGACGTCGCTGTCCGGAGCGGGACGGCGACCGAAAGGGAGAAAGCGCAGCGTGTTGAAGTCGCGCGGGTCGTCGCTGTTGGGAACGAGCTCGTAGTCGCCGAGCGAGAAGGTGTAGGGGATGCGCTCGCCGGCGGAGTTTTCGACCTGGCCGGACACGAACGAGACGCGCTGCACCGGGCGCCGGCGCAGCACGATGTCGGGCACGCGCACCGGGCGGGCGCTCGCGTCGTACGAGACGCGGTGAACCTCGCGCGCGACGCCCTGAGTGAGCGTGGTCAGGCCGTCGCGGACGATGTCCGGATAAGTGCGATCCACGAAGCTCACAGCGTGACCTCCAGCGCCAGCGCGAACGGCTCGTCGTCGCCGACGGGAAGCACGGAAAAGGCGATGCGCACGACGTCCGCTTGGTCGGGCGTCGTCTCGACGACCAAGTCGAGCACCTCCCTCACGCGCGGCTCTTGGGCCAGCGCCTCGAGCGTGTACAGGCGCGCTCGATTTCGCGTCGTCGCGTTATTGAGCTCACCGATCAGCTCCACCAGACGGCTGCCGAACTCCGGGTGCGCCAGATGCGCGAGCGACCCGAGCGGGGTGAGCAAGCGAAGAATCAGCGCCTGACCCAGATTGGCGCGCCCGCTCACGGTCGCCAGATCGAGGGCGGCCGCGTAGGCGCGCAGCCCGCCCCGCCCGCCCACGCGTACACCGAGGTCGAGCGAAGACCAGGAGTCCGCGACCTCGAGCGGAAGCGTGCTGGCGGTCCCGACGTAGCGCGTGAGACCTAGGTCGGTGCCGAGCAACGCGAAGCTGTTTCCGTTCGCCACCCTCAGCCTCCAACACGCACCATGCCGGCAGCAACCACCTGGCCCACGGGTGCGTCGACGGGGTCGTTGCACGTGAGAGCGACGTCGCCGTTGCGCGCCGCGGCCTTACCGCCGATTCTCACGGTCGCGCTCCCGAGTTGAACCGACGCCTTGTTGGCCGGGGGTTTTTGAAAGCTCGTGCCGGGGGGCGTGGGAACATGAGCCGGCGTGTTGTCCGCCGTCGAGCCCACCACGGCAGCCGTTTGTCCGCCGATCTTCACCGAAGCAATCAGGCCGCCGTTCAGGATGCCGGCGAAGGGATGAGGCAGCGGAGTGGGAACGAGCGACGGTCCCGCCGGCACCATCACGATGTGCGTATCCGTCGCGATGATCTGGTCGTTTCCTTTGGCGGCCGGTTGTCCCATGGCTAGCTAGTTCAGATCGATGGTTTGGCCGGCGACCTTGATCGAGCTATCGCCGGAGATCTCGACTTCGTTGCCCTTCAGGGTGAGCTTGCCGGACGCGGTCACGGTGACGTTGCCCGCTTGCTCGATCACGACCGACGAGTCCCCGACCGAGAGCTCTGCCCGCCCATCCGAGCCACCCGTCTGCGTCAGCGAGAGCTTCGCGTCCTGGGTTTGGAGGCGAATCTCCTGATCGACGACCTCGATCTCGACCTTGACGTTGCCGTCGAGCACGATCTTGATGCTGCGCGTCCCGTCGCCCGGCGTCGTGACGTTGAGCTGGAGCCGCTTGTCGTCTGCTTCCTCGCCACCGGGCAGGGACACCGCGAGCTCGCCCGGGCCGTGCACCGGCGGCTTTACCTCTTCGTTGTAGAGGCGGCCCACGACGACGGGCGCATGCAGATCGCCCCCGGCGAAGAGCACGACGACCAGGTCGTTTTCGCGCGGCAGCGCCGCGACGCCCACGAGACTCGTCGCGATCGGCACCTTGGGCAACACGACCGCCGACTCGCGCAGCTTGACCGTGCACGCGTAGTACGACTCGCCGTTTTGGCCGTGCACGGACTGCACCACGCCGAGCGCGGCGTTCATGAACTGCGCCACTTCGTGGCGCGCAATCTGCCTGACGCTTTGGACCATGCGATGCATCAGACCAGCCCTCCGAGCGAGCCCAAAAGGCCGCCAAGGTCGCCGCCTGCTTCGCGGAAGCGGCTGCTCGTGGTCGCGCGTTCCGGGGAAAGGCGGTGTCGCACGGAAGTTAGACACACGGAACCGACCGCGAGCTTGTCCGGAAGATCTTGCAATTCGACCACGCTGCCCGGTCGCAGCTGCGGCTTCAGCAGTGTTTCCATGCGTCCGGCACGACGCCCGGCATCGTATCGGAGGCCGAGCGCAGCCGAAGCGCGCTGAGCCGCTTGTGCCGTCCGCAGTGCCGGCTCGAAATGCCAGATCCGTTCGCTCGAGGGCCCTTCGGGTCGACTGCCGGCGAAGAAGTCCGTGGTCGGCCGCAACGCCTCGGGCGCCGATGTCGAGCCCGCGCCGCTTTCCCCCGCGGCGACGAAGCCCGTGATCGGCGCAGCCGTTTCGCCGCGCTCGAACTCGAGCAGATCGCGCGCGTACTTGAGCGCGAACTCCGCCTCCATCGCGTTGACGACGAACGACTCGAGCTTGCCTTGTGCCGTGACGCGAGCGAGCGCGCCGCTCCAACCGCAAACACGCCCCACGTGATCCAGGGCGGTACGGCTCGGGTCGGCGGCGTAGTACGCGAGGGACACCCCGTCCTCGAGCTGATCGACGTCCACGCCGACGTCTCCACACAGACTGCGGACGACCGTGGCGGCGGTCGCCTGCTCGTACGTCACGGCGGGCCGGTAGCGGGCAAGCTCGCCGCCAGCGTCCAGGGCGGTGACGACGATCTCGGACAATACGCGACGGATCGCCGTGATCGATCCAGAGAACACCTCGGCCGCGCCTTCACCGCCGTCGAGCGTGAGTTTTGCGTCGTCCCCGACGCTCGCCGACAACGGCGCGGCGGCGGGCAGCCGTACGTGCAAGACGTCGAGCAGCGGGACTGCATGGAGCTCGAGGTCGAGCCCGAGGGCTTGCTCGGTCCACTGCTCGGAGCCGAGGACGAGCTCGTAGCTCGGCGTGAGCAGCGTCATTCGAGCAACGCTCCCAGGAGATCCCCGAGGCTCGACGCTGCACTGGCGACGCTCGACAGCTCGCCGACCCGGTCGGTAACGGGTTTGGCCAGGTCGCCGAGCTGCCCGAGATCCGCCAGCGCCGCGAGCTGTCCCAGCGTTTCCAGTGCGTCCAGCGCCGCGTCGGCCATCTCCATCAAGGCATCGGCCTGCGCCGCGATGTCCGACAGGACGTCACCGAGCGCGCCCGGATCGAATCCGAGGTCGCCCAGACCAAAGTCACCGAGACCGCCGAAAGCGCTCACCTGCGCGGGCGGCGGCAGCTCCGGGCTTTCCGCGAGCGCAATCGTGCACGCATACTGATTCGCGAGACCGACGCGTTGTTCGGCAACGAACGACTCGATCACCATCTTGTCGATCGACAGCGCCGTCGAGATATCGGAAGTGAACGTCACCTCCTCACCGAGGCTCGCCTTCTCCTGGAGTTTTTTCAGGTCGTCGGCGGCGGTGTCCGCGGTCAAGATCCCCGACACGACGACGCGATGCGAGCGGCGACCCAGTCGTGAGTGGAGCGTGCCGTCCAGCCCGGCAACGGCTTGCCGCACGAACGAAAGATCGGTTTCCTGCCGCACGTGCTGCACGGCACGGAGCTCGACATCGTCGATCATCGGCGTGGGCATCGACCTAGACCTCGACGTCGATCCCCAAGTCGGCGGCGGCGCGATCGAATCGCTCGCCGAGCTCTTCGAAGAGTGCTTCGTGGTCGACTCGAGCGGGCGTGGGCACGGCCGCCATGGTCGCGGGCAGGCTCGCCGCGCCCGGCAAGCTCTCGTGAGCCGGCGCGTGCGACGCGCTCGACCGGGGCGGCGTGCTGGGTTCGCGCGGCATCGGCGGCGCATTGGCCGCGCTTGGCTCGGCAGCGGCCGCACGCGGCGTGCGCCGTGGCGGCCTCGCGACGGATTCGAGCTCCCGAGCAGGCTCTCCGGCGAACGACGACGGCGTGCCAACGAGCGCGCCGGGCTCGGTTTCCGGGCCGGCGGCGTACGCTTCGAACAACGCGATGGCGGGCTGAGGCACGCCTCGAACGGAGGCGCTGCGCGCGCTCGCCGCTGCGGGCCGTGCGGCGCCGCGAGCGGACACGGGCAAGATCCTGAACCTTCGAATCTGCGGGCGGCTCGACGGCTCGACCGGCGTCGCGCGTCGCTCGACCGGCGGTGACGTTTCGTTCGGTCCGTGCAGGGAAGGAGCGGGCGCCGGCGCGTTCTGCGGCATGTCGACGCCGGGAGCGGAAGGGGCTACGGAAGAAGCGCCGGCCTGTTCTGCCCCGACGCTGGTCTCGGGCGCGCTGGCGTTCGGGGCGCTGGTGTTCGGGGCGCTCGCGTTCAGCCGAAAGCCGCGCGCGCCGGCACGCTCCAGCGGCGACACCGCTTGGGCAGCGCTTCGCGGAGTTGGATCCGGTACCACGACGATGCGCCGCACCCCGTCGTCCACTTCGCGCTCCGGCTCGGGCTTTGCTTTCGACCCGTCACGCCGAGCGGCCTGCCACAACGATTCCACGTCCCACGCCTCGCGCTGGTCGAGATCCGCCGGCATGAGCGCCGCGGAGCGGCACACCTCCAGCGTTACTTGCGAAAGCAGGGACGAATCGAACCCGAGTCCCGGCGCGTTCAACCATGCCACGACCGCCCACAGCTCCGCCTGCGCTCCCCGGTCTTCCGGTAGCGCCCCATCGACGCACGCCGACAGCAGCTGGCGGCGCATGAACCCTTCGCCGAGCCGCGCCCAGCGCGAAAGCGAGCGCTTGGTCCACCACGCCAAGGGCCGTACCGCGACGCGCCCCGTCTCGAGCTCCAGCGTTACACTACCGGTTCGTGCGTCGAATGCCAGCGGACGGCCCCCGACCCTGAGCGCGCCGGTCGCTTCGTCGTGCTCGACCCGCGGGGCGTCGCTCATTCTTCCCGCACACGCGTGGCGGTGAAGCCATAAACCGTTTCACCGTGGCCTTCCGACTCGAGAA
>DASWGX010000143.1:0-2434 GCA_036393455.1 Polyangiaceae bacterium | reverse complement strand
TTGGGTCCGTCGATGGGGTCATCGTCGCGGGCCTCGACGGATACCTGGATCGGCAAGAAAGCGCGCTTGAAGAAGCGGTCGTCGGGCTCGAGCGTGTGGCCGCCGCTGCGCTCGGCGCTCTCTCCGTCGAGCCGCAAGAGCACGCGGCGTTCCTTGCGGTTTCCCGATTCGAGCACGAGATCTATTTGCCTGAGCCCGTGATCGTCGCGCGCCTCGTAGCGAAGCTCCAGGCGATCGAGGTCCGAAAGGCGTCGCTCGGACGGCGCGCCGTCGAGCGTCACGCGAGGCAGCTCGTCCGCTACCGCGTGCAACGTCAGCCCGTCCTCTTCCGAGACGAGCACGGAGCCAAAACGGGCGCCCACGCGGAGCTCGGCGTCGTTCTGTAGCGTAAAGCGCGCCACCACGCCGCCCGCTCCATCGCTCACGAAGGGCACTTCCGTGTGCCCGTCGGTCAGTACGAGCGCGCGCCCTTGGCGTGTGGGGCGGCCGCGCACCACCACGACGCTGCCGCGCGGCTGATGGCTCTCCCACCCGAACAGGACGGAGCGGTCGGGGCGGCGCAGGTAGCTCGGGGCCTGCACCGTGACGCCGGTCTGTTCGAGCCATTGCATCGAAAGGGGCGCCCGGCCTCGATAGGCCAGCCAGACGTTGAACCCTTCCAGAAGCCGCCACGGAACGAACACGCCGATGACGAGCGTCGTGAGCGCCAGACCCAGGCCAGAAACGCGAAGCAGCCGCGCGCGGTGCGCCGCGCGCGCTCTCACCGCTTCGATCGGAGCGAGCGCTACCTGGCGCTCGAGGTGCAGCTGCGCGAGCTCCGCCGAACCGAGATCGGCGCGCTCTCGCGTCGTCTCGACCAAGTGGAGCGCGCGCAGCATGCGGCGGCCGAGCGCGGGTTCGGCGGGCACGACGAGTCGCCGGATCACGCGCGCGGCATCCTGTAAGTCCTGGCGCTCGCGGCGTTGCCAGAGCCAAAACAGGAGCAGCACGGAGACGATCAACAGCAGCGCTTCGACGCGAGCGGCCACGGTGCCCGCGCGCGACAAGAGTGCCCCCGTCGTCACGGCCGTCGCGACGAGCGCGACGAAGGCCGAGCGAGTCACGCCGTGGACACGAGTCCTCCATGCCCTGGAGACCCGTCGCAGCATGCCGAGGCTGGCCATCGGCGGAAGCCTAGCGCCTTTGGCGGCCGCGCGGGCGAGGCGCGTCGTCGGGATGACAGCGGCTCATCGGTGTCCCATGCTTTGCTCCCATGACAGCGGAGGCGCTCACGCGGACGCTGCTCGGCTTGCCGACCCTCGAGCTCAGAGTGCGCTGGCTCGAACGGCGCCTGGCGACGGGGAACCTCGAACAGTCGGCGCGCGCCCTGGACGTCCTTGCCGGCTTATCCGACGGCCGCAGCCGGGAAGCGCTCTTCGCCGTCGTTCTGCTCTTGGTTCGACCGACGTCGGCGCCGCTCCTGAAACGGCTGCGGAGCGCGGCCGAAAGTGGCCGGCTCTTCTCTCTCGATCGCCTGGTGCGCCGCACGCCCCCGCGTCCCGAGCTCGCCGGCGAGCCGGGCCCCGTTCCGGACTACGGCGCCGGGCGGGAGCTCACGCTCGGCGAGCGCCGCAGCCTCGCGCGCCGCCCCGATCGGCGTGCCTTCGAAAAGCTCTTGACCGATCCGCATCCCCTGGTGATCCACCAACTCCTGCAGAATCCGAAGCTTACTGAAAATGACGTCGTCAGGCTCGTGGCGCGGCGGCCGGCGCGGCGCATCGTGCTCGAGGAGATCGCGAAGGCGCCGCGCTGGCTCGGTTCGTCGCGGGTGAGAATGGCTGTCTTGCTCAATCCCGGAAGCCCGGCGGAGATGGCGCTGCCGCTGCTCGCGGTCTGTACCCGTAGCGAGCTTCGGGAGGTGGCCGCGCGCACGGACACCGACGGCGTGCTGCGAGCCGCGGCGCGCGAACTCTTGCGACGGCACCCGCCGTTCGAAGAGCGCGCTCCCTGGCCGCGCGTGCTCCAGTGAGCGCGTCGCCGACTACTCTTCGTCTTCTTCTTCCGAAAAACTGTAGAGCGCTCCAAAGGCGATGCGGCTCGAACAGGCTTCGCAGAGCGGCGGCTCTTCGTAACGAACCTCCCCGCCACGCGTCCAGACGAACAAGCCCGACCCGTCCGGAGCGCCGTCGAACTCGGCTCCGCAGAGATCGCACGCATAGCGCTTCTGCGGCGCTACGTCCTCCGGACAGCCCTGAGATTCCGAATCCGGAAACCCTGCCGCTGGTCGGGAGCGGAGCTCTGTCATTCGGGGGATTATACTCCCCCGCGACACGGAGGGTAGCGTCCTGCGTCGAGCGGATCCGCCCGCCGGTTCTCGGTGCCCCTTCGACAACGGCGAAATGTGCGCGGCGCGCGCGCGCCGCGTTCAGACCGACCCGTCTTCGGTCCGGCCCTC
>DASWGX010000142.1:0-2001 GCA_036393455.1 Polyangiaceae bacterium | reverse complement strand
TCGCGCGTCTTCGCCAACACCGGCAACACGGCGTTCTGCACCGCGCCTTCGGCCAGGAGCTGGCGCAGCACGTTCGGGATCGTGAAGGCGACGAAGAAGGCGTCGGTCGCGCCGCGGGAGAAGACTGCGGCCAGAACCAGGTCGCGTCCGAGGCCGAGCACGCGGCTGACGAATGTGCCCGCCGAGACGATGCCGGCGCGCGCGGTCAGCGTCCGTCGCTCCCGTTCGCCGACGCTCAGGGCTCGGTCGGATGCGCTCGACTCTTGCCGGCCGTCGGAGGCTCGCACACTCGGCCTCTACCGCGGCCGTGTCATGCTAGCGAGTTTTCTGATCGCCGAGGTCGATGCCCCCGTGACTCTTCAGGGTTTGCTCGACCAACCTGAGCGCCAGGCGATCGTCGCCGGCGATCAAGAATTTCCCGTCGCTCGCGGCCGCAGAAGCGAAGCGGGCGCGCTCGTCGCCGGAGAGCAGGAGATCGCCGCCGCCGCAAGCGCGGCACACCAGTCCTCCGAGCGCCGGGGTCAACGTCGCGCTCCGCCCGGCGCTGCAACGACGCCCGCAGCGTACGCACTGATCGAAGGCGAGACCCCAGCCGAGAGCGCGCAATAAGCCGAGGCCGGATTCGGCCAGCTCGAGGCGCGGCTGGCGCGCGTTTTCCGGCGCGGCGAGCCTGTCCAAGAGCCGGTTGACGACGCGGAAAAGCTCTGGCTCGGGCGTGTGATCGGGCGCCGCGGACCGCACCCAGGCGAGCGCGGTTCCTGCGGCGTCGAGCCGTTCGAGGTCGCCGAGCAAGCCGGTGCGCGGCTTTATTATGGATGCTTCCAGCATCGTGAAGAGATCGCCGCGACTCGGTTCGAGACGAACGTCGAGCAGATGAAACGGTTCGAGCGCGCCGCCGAAACGACGACGGCTGCGCCGCGCGTTTCGCGCGAGCGCGCTCAGGCGACCGAACATTTCGGTGAACAGCAAGACGATCAAGTCACCGTCACGATACTCCGTGCGCCGCAGGACGAGCGCCGCCGTGGCAGTGCTCGTTCGCGCCCGGCCCGCGCCTGTCACGTTCGAACGTCAGCCGAGAGGGCTCACGGCGGCGCGCAACGCGGCGACGCTGGAAAGCTCTTGTGGCATGTCGTCGCCGCGCGGCCGTAGCACGATGCTCAAGGCGAGAGTGAACAAGATCAAGAGCAGCACGAAAGCGATTGCGACGCCGAAACGTCGGCCGCGCGCCGGTTTCGTCGGGCTCGACAGAGGCAGCGGCGTGACCCACGCGACGCGACGGCTCGCCGTATAGCGCGCCAGTATTTCTTCCGGCGCGATGCCGACGGCGCGCGCGTAGGCCTTCAAGAAGCCTCGCACGAACACCTCTCCCGGAAGCTCGTCGAATTGGTCGGCTTCGATCCGTTCCACGCTCGACATTGGAACGCGCGTCGCCCGCGACACTTCCTCCACGCTCATCTGCCGCGCCACGCGCTCGCTTCTCAGGTACTCACCGACGGACTGCATGGGGGGCCCGAGCCTACTTGAGTTTCTGCAGCATGGAGCGGCATTCTTTGCCCGCTCGGCTTTCTTTATCGAGGCTCACGCACTGCTCCAGATCGCTCCGCGCTTCTTCCATTCGCCCCAGCTGGAACCGGACGCGGGCCCGGGCAGCCCATGCCAGTTGCAGGTTCTTACAGGCCGGCTCGGGCGTTTCGAGAGCTTGCGTCAGCGCGACCGCGGCCTGGGAGGGTTGCCCCTTTTTTTCGAGTGCGAGTCCGAGCCGGTAGCTACCCACGCAGAACCGCGGCTCGGCGGCGACGCTGCGACGTAAGGCGTCGACGGCCTGGTCGAGCTTGCCGAGCTCGAGGTACGCCCAGCCGAGGTTGCCCCAGGCGTTTTCCGGGGTCTGATACAGCATGTCCCGCGTCAGCGGCTCGAGAACGCCGACGGCGTCGCTCCAGCGTTTGTCGTGAATGAGGATCACGCCGAGCGTGTTTTTTGCTTCTCTGAAATCTTCTCGGA
>DASWGX010000141.1:0-7779 GCA_036393455.1 Polyangiaceae bacterium | reverse complement strand
GAACCGTGGTGACCGAGCTGGTAGACGTCGACGTCGAGCGCCCGGGTGCCGTCGTAATAGGCGACCAGGGTTTCGAGCGCGGGCTCTTCGAGGTCCCCGGTGAACAGGAACGAAGCCCTGCCGAAGCGAATGCGAATGGTCAGACTGTGGTTGTTGCCGTTGTTCATCTCGTGAGCGGGCCAGCCGGGATTTTTCGTGATACGGCCGCTCAGGACGACGATCTCGGGGTCGATGCCGGAGCACGCGACCGGGTCGATGGCCCTGTCGCGCAGGCCGCGCCGGTGCGACAAAGCGGTGATTTCATCGTCGGCGATCGCCCGCTGGGTGATCGAGCGACCGTCGTCGTTGGCGTGGTCGCGCATGAACTTTGCCGCGTGCCGCCCCGAACCGTTGAAGATGCCGTTGTGGACGTAGTTCACCACGGTGACGTCGTCGGCTTCGACGATCTGGCGCAAGGTGCGGTTGTGATCGACGTGGGTGTGGGTGACGAACAGGGTGCTCAGGCGCCCCTGGAGATCGGGGCGCTCCGTGAAGAAATCCCGCAGGTAGCGCATCAGGCGCCGGGAGTCGGCGTTGCTTCCGCCTCCGGCGTCGATGAGCACGGCCCCGCAGCTGAACTCGAGCAGCGTGGCGTCGCCCTGTCCCACATCGATGAAGTGTGCGCGCATGGTGTTTTCGGCGAACGCGTGAGCTTCGCCGGCTGCGAAAAGGACGATGAGCACGAGGATTCGGCAAAGGCGATGCTTCATGGCTCCGCCCGCTCTCCGGAACGGCTCTTTACAGGCGTGCCGCCGGAGGGTGAGGTCGGCTCGGGGCCTGTTCCGGCCGGGTCGTCGCTGCCGCTCTCACCGTTGGCTTTCGGGCGGGGAGGCGCGCGCCGCGGCGGCTCTCGCTCCTCGCTGAGCTCGACCTTCGGAAACAGCGCCGCGGAGATACGGTCGACGGCCGTGAAGAGAAAGTCGTTCTGGTAGCCGGCAACGAAGGCCAGCGCCGCCGCCGGGATGGCCTTGCCTTCGAAGTCGGTCGAGGCTTCGAACAAAAGGCGCGCCAGGCCGCCGCTGACGAGGCCGAGCAAGACCCGGTTCAAGTATTCCTGCCGCCGATTCACGTCGAAGGTCCGCTCGTAGATGGTCCGGTGGAGCTTGCGGAGCAGCTGCGCACAGGCTCCGAGCCCACCGTACGCGAACGGCACGATCAAGCTGAACACGAGCGCCACGACCGCAAGCCACCCCGACCGACCGGGCGGATCCCCCTCGGTCAGATTGCCGAATGACACGAACTCGTGCCCGGCCAGCCGCGTCACGATCTCCCCGGCGAGGATGACGAACAGCGCTCCGGCCGTCATGATCCACACCGTCCGAGACGTGCGATGCACCGGGCTCGCCCGAACGGTCGTATCCTTCGCCGTCACGCGCAGTGTCTCGGCCGTGACCGGACGCAGGGCATCCGACAGATCTCGGAAGGCGAGATCGAACTTTACGCGAGCGGGCGAGCACAGAAGCTCGCTCGGGGCCGCCAGCGCGCATTCCGCGCCGCGAATCGCCGCGACGACCTCGCGCTCGAGGAGATAGCCCGCGCCGAGGGCATAGGAAAGCAGCTCCGTCGCGTCACGAACGTCCGCCTCCAACCGAACGAGCCGCGCATCCGTGCGCCCGGCTTCAGGGCTTGGTTCGGAGTCCTGTTCTGGGTCAAGGGATTCCAAATCGGCCATCGACACCTCTTCAGGCCCGTGCGGGCCGTTGCAAGCCTGCGATGACATATCGAAAACAGCTCGAAGTAAAGCGCAAGTGTTCTTGCGGCTGGACGCCCCGGGGTCGGCCTACACGAGCTTGCCGGCGCCGCTTGCCCCGCCCTTGCCCTTGCAGGTTGGCATGAGTCGTCGGGCCCCGGCTCCGGTTCCAATGCGTCCCCCTCTCGACCGTACCGATGTCGAGCAGGCGCGCCCAATCAATGGTGGACTTGATACATCGAGCTCGACAATGATAACCCTGCAGGTTCGGACGTGGCCGTTCTCCTGCGTGAGGTGTTCATTGCCTCGAATTTCGAGGAGTTTTCGGAGCTGCGCGCCGAAATCAAGCAGCGCATAGACGGCGAGGGCTTCGCGCGCGCGATCGATCTGAACCAGAACACGCCCGACGCACATTCGCCGCTACGACGTAGTCTCGGCCGCATCAGAAGCTCGGACTTGGTCATCCTGCTGGTCGGGAAGGAGTATGGGCGGGACAAGCCGGACGGCAAACGCAGCTATACGCACCTCGAGTATCGCGAGGCACGTGCCGAGGGAACTCCGATTCTCGTGCATTTCATCGGTGCCGGCTATTCGAAGCCGGAGTTTCGCCCGCGCCAGGGTGACCCGAACCTACACCCCTTGCAGAAGGAAGTACTGCCGCACCGCTCGGTAGCGTTCCACGATTCGGATTCGGATTCGGATTCGGATTCGGACCCGCACGCGATCGCCGATGCGATAGTCGAAGCGGTGCGTAAGGCCCTGCTCTACCCCGATGAACCTGACGCGGAAGGCGAGGAGCCCGAACTACTTGCTCGAGGAGTCGTTGGAGATCATGAGCTCGACTCCCTGGAAAGGGATGCTCGGCCGTCGAATCCGTTCACTTCGGAGCTGGAGCTCCTGCAAAGACCAGCCGAGGCTGCCACGGCGGAGCAACTTCGCGAGGCCAAGCGCGCGCTCGAGATCCGCGACCGCAGCGCGGCCATTCACCACCTGAGAAAAGCCCTGGAGCTCCGGCCACTCGATCTGGACGCCGGCTACGAGCTTGGCCGGTTGCTCCTCACGTCGACGCGCTTCAAGGATCTGCGTGAAGCGTCCAGGCTTGCCGAGCGCGTTGCCCGCGTGGCGGCGCTCGATGGAAACGAAGTACGGCGGGGCTTCGCGCTCGCGCTCGCTGCCAGCGCAGAAGCGCAGCTCGAGAACGATGAACGTGCCGTCGCTCTCGCCAGGCAGGCGACCGAGGCAGCCGGGCACGTCGCAACGGTGCACATCGAGTGCGCCAGTGTCTACGCGAAGCTCGGACGCATTCAGCAAGCGACTGAAGAGGCGCTCAAGGCGTTTCAACGTCATCCGGCAAGTTTTTGGAAGCTTCACCGGGACCCCGTCCTCAAGCGAAGCGTGGAATTTCGCGCCCTCGAGCGAGAGCTGCTCGAACAGACACTCGAGAGCGTCGAGAGCATTCTGCACGTCGAACAGGACAGCCTCGAGCTGGAACGACGCCTCGGGCCGGACGCTGATGACGGACGTACAGGGACCGTCGAAACGGCGCTCGCGAGCCTGCCCAGTCTCGAGCTCACCAAGGCCGTCCTTTGTGGAAAGGACTCGGCGAGGCGCACGCTCCAAGCCCTGAGAAGGGCAGCTAGAGTGCTCCCCGAAAAGGGACGAGCAGGAGAAGCCCTGCGAGCGGAAGCGAGCAAGCTCGCCGACGAGAAGCACGCCATCGTCACGCAGCCGATCCTTCCCTTGACGTCCCCTGTCGACGAGCTCTGCCTATGGGCCCCACCGCTCATCGCCTTTCTGAGCAGCGTCGGAACGCACATGGATTGGAAGGACGGAGCGTCCCTCATCGCAGCGTCTCTATTTGGCGGCTGGCTGCTACGGGTAGCGCTGCGCGCGCGACAGCGGAGCATCAGGATTCAAAGGGAGCTCGCCAGTCAGCAGGAGGCCCTCGAAGCGGCGGAAACGGCAGCCAATGGCGCCGAGAAAGAGTTCGGTCAACTGCTCGAGCGCTTCACGAAGCTCGTGCGGCGTTTCGAACGGGATGCCGTCGCGCCGAAGCGCGGAATCTTCAGTCCCAGCGTCGGCGCTGCAAGAGCACGCGCAGGGGAACTGGTTCGCCTGAGACCCAAGGCGCCCCCGAAAGGCTTCGAGCTCGACGTCGCGCCCTTTCCGCCGATACCCGCGCTAAAGGCGCCCACGCCCGACTCGCCGACTACGAAGCATCAGCTTTTCATGATTCTCCGCCGCGATGGAGATCGGCGAATCGCTGCCCGCTGGGCCTGCTACTTCGAGAGGCCGGACAGCAGACTGCCGACTAGGCTTCGCGCGAAGCTCGCGGAGCTCGACATGCTCCCGTCGGACGAATCCCGGAGGTGAGTGGGCGCGCCGTCACTCGCCTCGCGCTGCGACCACGCTTTCCAACAAGCGCTCTCGGAGCGCCGTGTGCCGCTCTTCCCTTCGCTCCGCGGATAGCGCCACGCGCAGCGCCCGCGGATCGGCCACCAGCACGCAGAGCTTTTTCGCCCGCGTGACGGCCGTGTAGAGCAGGTTGCGCGACAGCATGACGAAGTGCGAGGCGAGCAGCGGAACCACGACGGCGGGGTACTCGCTTCCCTGGCTTTTGTGGATGCTGATCGCGTACGCCAGCGTGAGCGAATCGAGCTCCGCGTCTTCGCATTCGACCTCGCGTTCGTCGAAGCGCACGGTGAGCGACAGGTGCTCGGCATCGACGGATGTGATGACTCCGAGGTCGCCGTTGAAGATTTCGCGTTCGTAGTCGTTTCTGGTTTGCAGGACTTTGTCGCCGACGCGAAAGCGCTGGCCGCGGCTTTCGAGCGCCGGGCCTGTGCCGTTCATCTTTTCCTGAAGGAGCAGGTTCAGCGCCTGGGTGCCCGCGGGGCCGCGGTGCATCGGCGTCAGCACTTGGACGTCGCGCTTCGCATCCAGGCCGAAACGCAACGGGATGCGCTCCACGACCAGGCGAGCAATGACCTCGGCGGCGCGTTCGGCGTCCCGCTGCGAGATCACGAAAAAGTCGGCACGAGCGTCGTCGGGCTCCGAGGTTACGGGAGCGTCGCCCGAAAGGATGCGGTGTGCGTTTTCGACGATGCGGCTCTCTTGCGCCTGACGAAAGATTTCCGCGAGCCGTACGGCGGGCACGCTGCCCGAGTCGATCAGGTCGCGCAGAAACGCGCCGGGCCCGACCGACGGGAGTTGATCGGCGTCTCCGACGATGACGAGCCGCGCCGACGACGGTACGGCCTCGATCAGCGCCGCGGCGAGCGGAAGGTCTATCATCGACGCTTCGTCGACGATCAGGGCGTCGATTTCGAGGGGCGAGCTCGCACCGCGTTGAAAGCGCGCGGTGCGCGGCTCGAACTCGAGCAGCCGGTGCAGCGTCGTGGCCTGGCGTCCGGTCGCTTCGCCGAGGCGCTTGGCGGCGCGGCCGGTCGGCGCCGCGAGGCGCACACGCGCTCGCACCGCTTCGAGCAAGGCCAAGAGCGCGCGTACGATCGTGGTTTTCCCGACGCCCGGACCGCCGGTGACGATGACGACGGGATGCTTCGCCACGAGCTCCACGGCCTCGCGCTGCAAGGGCGCGAGCTCGACCTTGGCGCGCGCCTGATACGCGGCAATCACACGATCCAGGTTCTCGACGCGCGGTACGCGCCCTTCCAGGAGCCGTGCGATGCCCGTCGCCACGGCCACCTCGGCACGGTAGAGGCGCGTCGGAAACACGCAGTCGTTCTCCACCGTCACGCGCTCCGAGGCCCAGAGGGCGTCGAGCGCCGCCTTGACGTGGTCTTCGCCGACTTCGAGCATGCGCGCGGCGCGTTCGACCAGGAGGGAGCGCGGAACGCTGACGTGTCCGCTTTCCACCAAGGTCGAAAGCTCGTGCATCACGCCGGCCTGGGCGCGCTCGGGATGATCGCCGGCGAGCCCGAGCGAGCGCGCGATTCGATCGGCCGTCTTGAAGCCGACGCCGTGGACGTCGAGCGCCAGGCGGTAAGGCGACCGCTGCACGATTTCGCCGGCGCGCTCGCCGTACTGCTTGACGATGCGCACCGCGAGCGACGCGGAAGCGCCGTGGGTCTGAAGCAAGAGCATCACGTTGCTGAGCGCGCGCTGCGCCGCCCACCCTTTGACGATGCCCTCGCGCCGGCGCTCGCCGAGGCCGGGAACCTCGGCGAGCCGCTCGGGCTCGCGGTCGAGCACGTTCAGCGTCTCGAGACCGAACGCCTGCACGATGCGCTTGGCGAAGCCGGGGCCCACGCCGGGAACCACGCCGGACCCGAGGTAGCGCTCGAGCCCGACCAGCGTGTCGGGTTCGAGCGGCACCAGCGTGTCGGCCCGAAACTGGCGACCGTGGCGCGGATCGTCGACGAAATCGCCGCTCACGCGCACGCTGAGCCCCTCTCCCACGGCTTGAAAGCGGCCGACGACCGACAGCGTGCCCGAGACGCCTTCGACGTCGGCGAGCTTGATCACGCGAAAACCCGTCTGCTCGTTTTCGTAGGTGATTCGCTCGATGCGACCGCTGAGCGTGCTCGACACGTGGGACACTCTAGTGGCTGAGCCGCGCCGGGTCACGGATGGTATCGTCTCGCCAGAACCGTTGCGAGCCGTTGCGAGCCGAAGCGGCGGGCGCGCGGCGGCCTTGTGAGCGCGAGGGCCCCGCGCTATCCCATACCTCGATGCCGAGCGCCGTACGCCTCCACGAACGCTGCGCGTGCTCGGTCCCTTCC
Organism: Polyangiaceae bacterium; assembly: GCA_036393455.1. Lineage (GTDB taxonomy): Bacteria > Myxococcota_A > Polyangia > Polyangiales > Polyangiaceae > DASWGX01. The sequence goes on along the minus strand of DASWGX010000141.1, from coordinate 1,308 downwards.
GGGTCTTTCGCCCTGGCCGGTACTTCCCGCAAGTACGAGCGCTCGCGTCCGTTCCAGACTCGACACCTGGCGCTCGAGCTCGAGATCGATTTCGACTCGAAAAGCGTCAAGGGCACGGCGCGCCTGGATCTGACGCGGTCGGCGACCGACGTGTCGCGTCTCGAGCTCGACGCGGTCGACTTCGAGATCGAGTCGGTGCGCATGGATGTCGGCAGCGGCTGGCAGGCGCCGCGCTACGAATACGACGGAGACAAGCTCGCCCTCGAACCGCCGCCGGAGGCGTCGACGGTGCGCGTCGAGGTCAAGTATGCCGCTCACCCGCGCCGCGGCCTCTACTTCATCGGTCCCGACGCCAAGCTTCCGCACAAGCCGGTCCAGGTCTGGTCCCAGTGTCAGGACGAAGACGCGCGCCACTGGTTCCCTTGTCAGGACAAGCCGAACGTCAAAATGACGTCCGAGCTCGCGGTGACGGTGCCGCGCGGCTTCGTCGCGCTGTCGAACGGCGAGCTCGTGGACAAGCGCCGCGCGGGCGGCTCGCGCGAGCGCTACCATTTTCGGCTCGATCGACCCCACCCGAGCTACCTCGTTACGCTCGTGGTCGGAAAGTTCGAGGTATTGAGCGCCAGCGCGCCTTCGGGAGACCCCGCGCGGGGCGACATCGCGCTCGCCTACTACGTCGAGAACGGACGCCGCGACGACGCGGAGCGCACGTTCGCCGAAACGCCGCGCATGCTCGGGCTGATTGCGGAGCTCACCGGCGTTCCGTACCCCTACAGCCGCTATTCCCAGGTCGTGGTGAGCGATTTCGTCTTCGGCGGGATGGAGAACACGACGGCCACGACGCTCTACGAGCACGTGCTGCTCGACGAACGGGCCGCCCTCGACGTCACCTCGAACGATCTCATCGTCCACGAGCTCGCTCACCAGTGGTTCGGCAACTACGTCACGTGCCGGGACTGGTCCCACGCCTGGCTCAACGAAGGCTTTGCGACGTTCTTCGAGCACCTGGAGCGGGGGAGCCGCGAGGGGCGCGACGCGTACGACTTCGGGATCCTGAGCGACCTGTCGTCGTACCTGGCGGAGGCGGACGGTCGTTACCGCCGAGCAATCGTCTGCCGCGACTACGAGCTTCCGATCGATCTATTCGATCGGCACCTGTACGAAAAGGGCGGCCTGGTCCTGCACCTTCTGCGTCGCGAGCTCGGCGACGGAATCTTTTGGCGAGGGGTCAAGCTCTATCTGGAACGGAACGCCTACGGCATCGTCGAGACGCGCGATCTCGAGCGCGCGCTCGAGGAAGTCTCGGGC
>DASWGX010000140.1:0-1672 GCA_036393455.1 Polyangiaceae bacterium | reverse complement strand
GTTCACTCGTACCACGCCGAGCCGAGCGACCCGAGCGTGCTGCGCGCGATCGCCGAATACGGTCCGAACCGCGTGACGGCGGCGATCGCGCGCGACAACGTCTTTGCGACGCAATTCCATCCCGAAAAGAGCCAGGCCGCGGGGCTCCGGCTGCTCGCCGCGTTCCTGCGGCGGTGAAAGCGTGATGGAAGTCATTCCCGCCATCGATCTGCTCGACGGCAAGGCCGTACGCCTCAAACAGGGGCGCTATGACGCCGTCACCGTGTACGCCGAGGATCCCGCGGCGCTCGCGGCGACGTTTTCGAAACACGTTGCCCGTTTGCACGTCGTCGATCTGGAAGGAGCGCGGGCCGGCCGCGCCGTCCAGGCCGATCTCGTCCGGCGCATCGTGGCCGCCTTCGGCCCGGGCGTCCAAGTCGGCGGCGGCGTGCGTTCGCTCGAAGCGGCGGAGAGCTACTTCGACCTCGGCGTCGACCGCGTCGTGCTCGGAACCGCGGCCGTGGACCGCTCCGAGCTCGTCGCAGAAGTCGCCACGGCCCACCCCGGTGCCATCGTCGTCGCCGTCGACGCGCGCCAAGGCCGCGTCGCGACGCGCGGCTGGCTCGAACAGTCCGAGCGCAGGGCCGTCGCCGTGGTTGCCGAACTTTCTGAGCTGCCGCTCGGCGCGGTGCTGTACACGGACATCGATCGCGACGGCATGGAAACGGGTCCGAACGTCGCGCAGACGGTGCTGCTCGCTCAGTCGTGCCGTTTTCCCGTCATTGCCAGCGGAGGGGTCGGAACGCTCGCTCACCTCGGCGCGCTCCGGCGCGCGCATCCCCGCATTACCGCAGTCATCGTGGGCCGCGCGCTCCACGAAGGTCGTTTCAGCTTGGAACAGGCCGTGAGCGCGGTGACGGCGACCGACCTTACATGAGGTAGGCTAGCGGCAATGGACGACTCCGGTGCTGCGGACGAAAGCCAGAGGCCCGCGACGCTGCCTCCGCTGGAGCCGGTGGATCCGGAAGAGGCGCTCGCCTCCAACTTCGGCGGCGAGGATTTCTTGTTCCACCTGTACCGCGGCAGCGAGCTTTTGCAGGACAACCTGGTCGAGCAGGCGAAGGAGGAGCTCGAGCAAGCACTGAGCCTCCAGCCCCGCGACGTCGAAGGACAGGGTCTGCTCGGCGTGGTCTATTTTCGTCTCGGGCACTATCCGCGCGCCATCCACATCTACGAGGACATCGTGCGCGCTTGCCCGCGCGAGGTCACGCCGCGCGTCAACCTGGCCCTCTGCTACCTCAAGACCGGCCAGCCGAGTCTCGCGCGCGAAATGCTGGAAGAAGTGATCCGCCTGGTCCCCGACCATCGCCGCGCGTGGGGCTACCTGGGCTTGGTCTTCGAACGGCTCGGCGACTTCGAAAAGGCACTCACCGCGTTCGAGCAGGCGGGGCAGCCGCACCTTGCGCGACGGATGCGCCAATCGCTCGAACAGGTCACGGAAGAAACGCGCGACACCGGCCGTCCCGAACGCGACGAAGTGCGGCTCGCTGCCGCCGACGCCGTGCAAGAGTTCGACGGCATCCACTCTGACGGCGGCGAGCCCTTCGCGCGCGAAACCGATCAGCCGAGCGACGTGTCGCGGTCCGGGCGCTGGAGAGCCGTCGAACTCGCCCAGGAATTGGTGCCGCCGCCT
>DASWGX010000139.1:0-1652 GCA_036393455.1 Polyangiaceae bacterium | reverse complement strand
TGATCGGTCAGGGTTTCGAGCGTGGCGGCGTCCGTGGAGCGCGACGTCTTGGTGCGTTTGAGCGGCTTGAGACCGAGGTCGTCGAACAAGATGCCTTCGAGCTGGCGCGGCGAATGGACGTTGAAGGGCCGTGCGGCGACTTCGTGCGCCCGGCGCTCGAGCCGCGCCAGATCTTCTTCGCATTGCTTGCCGATCTCCGCGAGCACCTTGGTGTCGATGAGCACGCCGCGAAGCTCCAAGTCCGACAGCACCGGCGCGAGCGGCAGCTCGACTTCGCGGTAGATGCGGTCGAGGGCGGCCGCTTCCAGGCGTTCCACCATCAGGGGTTCGAGCTCCAGACACGCGTGCGCGCGGCCCGCGCACCAAAGGCCCGTCGCCTCGACGGCGACGGAGTCGAAGCCAGTCTGGGCGCGCCCCTTCACCCCCGCGAGCGGCGAGCGGAGCTCGAGACCGAGCTCCCGGGCCGCGAGCGCTGCGAGCTCGTGGTCGCCTTCCGGGTCGACGAGATAGCTCGCGAGGTGCGCGTCGAAGGCAAGACCGCGGAGCGGCAGGCGAAAGCTTGCGAGCCGCGTGCGAGAGCGCTTCAAGTCGTGCCCGAGCTTTTTCACGCCTTCATCGCCGAGCACGGCTTCGAGCTCGGCGCGAACGATATCGAGCTCGAGCTGGGCGGGCGCGCCCACGTAGCGATGTGAAACGGGTACGTAGGCTGCGCGCCCCGCTTCCACCGCGAGCCCGAGCCCGATGACGTCGTGGCGGCGGTCGCCCGCTTCGTGCGTCTGCACCGAAAGCGCGAGCCGGCCGAGACGTTTCGCCGCCAGGGTGAGCTCGTGAAGCTCTTCGCGCGTGGTCACGACGGAGAAGGCGGGGACCACGCCGCGCTTGACCGCCGCGGGCGCGCCGCGCGCTTCCGCGCCTGCCGCTCGTTCCGTGTGCTCGAGCTTGTCGAGCCAGGCGAGGTGACGGACCAGGCCGAGCTCGGTGTAGATGCACCGCAGCGTTTCCGTGTCGCGCGTGCCCATGCGCAGAGCCTCGACGTCGAGCTCGAGCGGGCAGTCCTCTTTGAGCGTCACGAGCCGCTGGCTGACGAACGCCTGCTCCCGATACTGCGCCAGCGTTTCTTTGAGCTTCTTCTTCGGGACGTCGTCGAGCCGTTGGTAGAGGTTTTCCAGGTTCGAGTACGCGCGAATCAGCTCGCTTGCCGTCTTCGGACCGACGCTCGGCACCCCGGGAACGTTGTCGGAACTGTCGCCCATCAGCGCCAGAACGTCGCGGAGCCGTTCCGGAGGCACACCGAAGCGCTCCTCGACCTCGGCCGGGCCGAAGACTTTGTCGCGCATCGTGTCCCAGAGCACCACCCGCTCGGAAACGAGCTGCATCAAATCCTTGTCCGCGCCCACGATCACGACCTTGAGCTCGTGCTCGCCGGCCCACTTGACCAAGGTCGCGATGAGGTCGTCCGCTTCCACTCCCGGCTGCTTCAGCACCGGAATGGCGAATGCCCTCAGAATCGCCTCGCAGCGCTCGAGCTGGCTCTTGAGGTCGTCGGGCGCGGGCGGCCGGTTCGCTTTGTAGTCCGGGTAGATGTCGCGGCGGAAGGTGGCGCGCCCCGAATCCATCGCGACGGCGAAGAGACGCGGCTGCCGCTCGCGAAG
>DASWGX010000138.1:0-5196 GCA_036393455.1 Polyangiaceae bacterium | reverse complement strand
TGGCGGCGCCATTTTCCGACCTGGATCACGAGCGGGATGCTCTCGCCGACCGGCGCGTTTTCGAGCACGAAGCGGCCCGCAGTGTCCGTGATGGCGGAGGCCACGGGATTGCTGGTGATCGTCGCGTCGCAGCTGTTGCAGCTGGCTCCCTCGGTGAGCGGCTCGAGCTCGCCGTTCGGCACGTAGACCATCACGTTGTAGAGCGGCAGCGTGCCGCCCGGATCGTAGACGGTGCCGGTCACCGTGGTCGTCACTCCGCTGTCGCACGTGACCTGCTGGCATTCGAGGCCCACGCACGGACCGTCCGGACCGCCGCCGCTGCCCGGAGGAAGCGTGAGCCCGCCGGCTCCGGTCGCCGTCACCGCGCTTCCGCTCGTGGTGCCGCCGGCGCTTGCCGTGGTGCCACCGGCGCCCGTCGCGCTCCCGCCGCCGGAGCTGGCGCCGCTCCCGGACGCGGAAGAACCGTCGGCGGAGGGTTCGTCCCCGCAGGCGGCGCTGACGATGCCCGTGAATGCAACGCCGAGCATGGCGCCACGTCGGCTGGGGCGAAACCCTCGCGGATCAAGAGACCAAGCAAGTCTAGGCATGATGAGACTCGTCCTTCCGTACCCAAGTGGGGAGACTCCGGCGGATCGGCTCATGAGTCTATGAGAAACGACGACGAGTCGCCAGGCGCGCGACGTCGTTTCTCTCCGCGCGCGGTGGGGCGTTCTCTCGGCGCTGGCCTGCCGCTCGCCAGCGTCGGGTCGATGCCGGCGGTGCTCGGCCCGCGTCCAGCCTCTGCCGTCACGCGCGAAAATTCCTTGCTCGAATCCGGCCGTGAAGGTGGCCGGCAGGGTCTGGCACTCGCGCGCGGCGGCCTTGTGGCGGGCCGCGCGGATGGCACACTCGCGCGGGTGAATTCGATCATCTGCGACGCGATACGCTCTCGCCGCGTGCTCGAGTTCGACTACCACGGCCTTCACCGCGTCGTCGTGCCGTACTGCCATGGCGTCAGCGCGCGCGGAACAGAGGTCCTGCGTGCGATCCAAATCGCCGGACCCAGCGCTTCCGGTGGGTTCGGCTTCGGCAAGCTCTGGATCGTCGACGAGATGTCGCGGCTTCGCCTGACCGAGACTCCGTTCTCGCCGGATGATCCGAACTACAATCCCGACGACAGCGCGATGGTGCGCATCCACTGCCGGGTCGCGATCCCAACGTGACGCGTGCCCGGGCAATCGGCCTCGGTGTCGGGGCTACGGCCGTCCCCAAGACCCGCCGAACCTCGCGGTCTCAGTCCGGCCGAGCCGTGAAGCGCACTCGGACGACGAGGCCCGAGCTCGCGCTTTCTTCGGCCTGGAGGTCGAGGTCGAAATGATCGCCGGGTAGGGAGCGCGCACAAGTCATGAACGAGCGCGCCTCGCGAGCGCACTCGTACTTGGAGCCGAGACCCCGGGAGACCGCCGCCGCGTATTCGCTCCACGTTCGCGTCGAGGCGACGCGCCACTCTTGTGTCGCGCGTCTCGGCCCCCTCGCCGCCGGGGCGCGCTCCACGACGTGCGCACCGGGCGGAGCGGTGATTCGCTGTAGCCGGCTGGCTTCCTCGGCAAAAGTCTGATTCGTTGCCGAGCGCTCACAAGCGGCGAGTCCCGTCATCAGCAGCACCGCGGCGAGCGACGCGTCGCCCATGAGAGCCATGGCGGACTAGCCCGAAGGTAGCTCGCTTCGAGCGAGAGACTCGATGCGCCGCCGAAGCGCGTCCCGTACAGGACGGAGCTGGTCCAACAGCTTCCTTTTCAGGTGAGGGTGGCGAGCCCCCCGAGAAAGCCACGTTCGGGCGGGGAGGGTGTGCTCAGTCATCGTAATTCAACGATAATCAAAGGCTTCCGACGATGGCCTTGAAGCGCCGCAGCGCCCGCGGGCTGAGGCAGTAGCAGACCCGCGGTCCGTCGACCTCGCCCCTGATCAAGCCCGCCTCTTTCATGACCTTCAGGTGTTGCGAAACCGTTGACTGCGCCAGATCCAGCTCCCCAACGATTTCCCCGCAAATACAGCTATTCTTGCGCGCCAAAAGGCGCAGGATGAGAATGCGGGCGGGGTGTGCCAGCGCCTTGGCCAGCGTCGCGAGCTCCACGTCGGCCGCCGGGCCCTCGACCGGGCGCAAATCCGGGGCTGCGTCGTCTTCGGGACAGCAGGCTTCCGCGACCGCGGCTTTCATCGTAAATCGACGAATTACACCAAGGGCGCCGCGATCGCAACCCATCAGGGGCGCTCTCCACCGTTGATCGGCGATGGGTGATCGGCGATGGGGCCGCGCGTGGGCGGGGCCCGGGTCGCAGGGTCAGGTATCAGGTATCAGGTATCAGGTATCAGGTATCAGGTATCAGCTGAGTGATGCTGCGAAAGAAGGAAAACAGCGTGTAGGCGATGCGCCGGAGCATGGCGCCGACGAGCTTCAGGATACGTTCTGGGGCGCCAAGTTCGGCGTGCTCACCGACGCGCCGGTTCGATCGGGCTTCTGTGCACGGTGTGTCATGAGCTACGCTAGGGCGGCGCGTCGAACCATGCCGCCCAGGCGAAGCTCGGCGTTCGCAACGTCGCAGCCACCCGAGGAGAGGACATGACAGCCAGAGAACGACTGGAAGCGTCGGGCAAGAAGAGGTTGCTTGCGTTCGACGGGGGCGGCATCCGCGGCGCCCTCACGATCGAAGTGCTCGCCGCGATCGAGACGGTGCTGCGCAAAGAGTATTCGAAGCCGGACCTCGTGCTCGCGGACTACTTCCTCGGGTTTCTCGCTGGAGGCGCAGCATGAAGCCGGTGTGTTTCGTCGTGATGCCGTTCCGGACCAAGGCGGTGACGCAAGCAAAGGAAGGCGCGCCCAAGGAACTCAATTGCGACCGGCTGTGGGACGTCGCCTTTCGGCCGGCGCTCGAGGCGCTCGGCTATCTGCCGGTGCGAGCCGACCTCGAGCCGGGCTCGGTGATCGTCAAGGACATGTTGAACCGGCTCTGCCACGCAGAGCTCGTTCTGGCGGACATCAGTTTGCAGAACGGCAACGTCTACTACGAAATCGGCGTTCGCCACGTGGCCCGGCAAGAGGGTTGCGTCCTGGTCGCGGCCGAGTGGTTCCAGCCGCTTTTCGACGTCGACTACGTGCGGGCCATCACGTACCCGCTGAAGAGCGGCGAGGTGCCGGACGACGAGGCGGCGATCATCCAGGATGTCATCCGTGACAAGCTTCCCAAGGTCGTGGGCTCGCGCACGCCGTACTTCGAGCTCGTGGACGACAGCGCGGAGCAGGCATTTCACGAACAGGCCGAACAGGTCGCGGCCTTTCAGGGCGAGCTTTCCGCGCTGCGTCTGATGCGCCCGAGCGAAGACCGCGCGGCGAAAGTCAGGAAGCTCGTCGAGCGGCACGTCGCCACCGCCGCGATCATGTCGGAAGTCGCCGTCGAGCTCGTGCTTCTGGTGCGCGACGTGCTCGACTGGAAGTCGGTGCGAGAGTTCGTCGAGACGCTGCCTCCCTTGGTGCGGTCGAGCGAGACGGTTCAGGAGCAGTACTATCTCGCCCTTTCGGAGCTCGGACAGCACGAGGAAGCGATCGGGAACCTCGTCGCGCTGAGCGAGCGGTTCGGCGCAACGCCGGAACGCTGCGGGCTCATCGGCGGCCGCTACAAGCGGCTCTATCGGGCTGAGCGCGAGCGGCGCCTCGCCGCGGGAAAAAGCGAGCCGGACGCGTTCGAGCGCGAATACCTGAACCAGTCCATCGAGTACTACGAGCGCGGCATGGGCCTCGATCTCAACGAATACTATTGCTCCTGCAATCTTCCCGCTCTGTACCGTGCACGCAAGAAGCGCGGCGACGAAGAACGGGCCAAGTCGGTCGACGCGCAGGTCGTCGCGGCGTGTGCACGCGCCAAAGCGCGCGGCAGCAAGGACGATTTTCTGGCCCCCACGCTCTTTGGTGCCGCGTTTCGCGCCGGCGACGTCGTGAGGTTGGAGGAGCTCGCCGCCGAAGCGGAAGCCGGGCTGCGCTTCGTATTGGATACGACGCTGAAGGACGCCAAGGATTGGATCGAGCAAGCGCCGGCGAAGAAGCGCGACAAGTTGGAAAAAGTGTTGCAGCGCCTGAACGGTGCGCTCGCCGCGAAACGTGGTATCTAAACAGCGCCGAATGGGTGCGCTCAGACAGTACCGCCGCAAGCATGACGCCACCATCGTGGCGGTTTGCCTCGACCTCGATACGCCGGGGTTCACTTACGACAAGTGGGGCGGGCCGCAGCGGTGCAAGCGAGGCGACTGGGTCGTGAAGAACGGGGACGAAACGTACACCGTGGACGCCGAAACCTTTTCGCGCACCTACAGCCCGGTGAGCCCGGGGGTGTACGAGAAGCGCGGCGTCGTCTGGGCTGAACGCGCGGAAGCCCCCGGAGCCATTGAAACGAAGGAAGGCTCCACTCGCTACGAAAGCGGCGACTTTCTGGTCTATAACGAGCCGGATCGCGGGGACGGCTACGCCGTTTCGGCTGAGGGGTTCACGTCGCTGTACGAGCCCGCTGACGCGAAAGGCTGACGAGCTCCGCGTTTTGTGGGGGGCGCTCGTGCCGCCGTGCGCGCCGCGCTATCGTGGCGTCATGCGTCTCGAGGGCTCGTGTCACTGGGGGACGGTCCGCTTTTCGTTGCTGTCGCGGGAGTAACCCTGAGAAGTGGGGGCGGAAAGGCGACAGGCCTAGCGGCCGGCAAGCCCGCGAATTCTTTCCGTGAGCGTGTCGATCCCGCTCGCCGTCTTTCGTCGCCATGACAGAAGCAGGCTCAGGGCCGTCACGGCCCGGCCGCCGTACAAAGGAGAATAACAATGCGCGTCATGGTGATTGTCAAAGCCAGCAAAGATTCCGAAGCCGGCGAGATGCCGAGCGAGAAGGCGCTCGCGGCGATGGGGAAGTTCAACGAGGAGCTGGCGAAGGCCGGCGTCATGCTGGCCGGCGAAGGCCTTCACCCGACCTCGAAAGGCAAGCGCGTGAGGTTCTCTTCCGGCAAGAAGACCGTCATCGACGGACCGTTTGCCGAAAGCAAGGAGCTTATCGCCGGCTTTTGGCTGTGGCAGGTGAAATCGATGGAAGAGGCGGTCGAGTGGCTGAAGCGGGCACCTTTCGGCGCTCCCGAATTGGCGACCGACTCGGGAGAAGAGGCCGAGATCGAGATTCGCCCGGTGTTCGA
>DASWGX010000137.1:0-4224 GCA_036393455.1 Polyangiaceae bacterium | reverse complement strand
TCGCATCCCCCCAAACCCAAAATCAACCTGCGTTGCGAATTTGTGCCTCCCGATCCCCATCCCCCTTCCGACACCCATCCCGCTCCCTGCCCCCTGCTGCCTTCACCACTCCCGGCCTCACCTCCAATCAAGACTGCCGGTACGCTCGGGCGCTCGAGCCCCCGAGCGAGCCCCTTCACCCGCCCCGCCCATGGGCTTAGGCTACCGTATGGCCGCTGCACCTCCGCGAACCTTCTCGCGCGACGAGCACATCGTCGTCGAGGGGTTGACCAAGCGTTTCGGAGATTTCACGGCGCTCGCCGACATCGACGTCACGGTTCGGCGCGGCAACATCGGGGTCATCATCGGCGGCTCCGGCGCCGGCAAGACGACTTTGCTCAAGATACTGATCGGCCTCGACCGGCCGACGGCCGGCGCCGTCTACATCGACGGTCACGACATCGTGCCGCTCGGCGAGCGCGCGCTGAACCAGGTGCGGCGCAAGTTCGGCATGGTGTTTCAGTACTCGGCGCTGCTCGATTCGATGAACGTGCTGGACAACGTGGCTTTTCCCTTGCGCGAGCACACGAAGCTCAGGGAACGCGAAATCCGCCAACGCGTAAAGGAGAAGCTCGGCGCGCTCAGGCTGGAGGGCATCGAGGCGCGCTTCCCCAGCGAGCTTTCGGGCGGCATGCGAAAGCGCGTGGCGCTGGCGCGCGCCTTGATGCTGGAGCCCGAGATCGTGATGTACGACGAGCCCACCAGCGGCCTCGATCCGCTGAGCTGTCGCCTGGTCGACGATTTGATCCTCGAGACGCGCGATCGTTTCGGTGTCACCAGCGTCGTGATTTCCCACGACATGGCGGGGGCCCTGCGCACCGCCGACCAGATTTTTCTCTTGTCGAAGGGACGCATCGCGGCCAGCGGTACGCCCGAAGAGTTGGTCGGCGGCGACAGCGAGCTCGCCCGCGAGTTCTTCGATTCGAGCGGGATCAATGCCGAGGCGCTGGTGCGTTCGCGGACGCGCGCCGCCTCGGTGCGCTTCCGTCGCGCCGAAAATGATCGCGGCGACGCGCCGGGCTAGAGCGGATCTCACCCGGGCCCTGGTGGCGCCCCAGAAGCTGAGCTATACGGGCTGCGCCGCTCGATGACAGAAAAAACGATTCTCGTCACGGGAGCCGCGGGCTTCATCGGTAGCCACACCGTCACACGCTTGCTCGCGCGCGGCGATCACGTCGTCGGGCTCGACAATCTGAACGACTACTACGATCCGCGGCGCAAGCGGGAAAACCTCGAGGAGGTCCGGCGCATCGCGGGCACGGCGGCGTCCTTCGAGTTCGTCGAAGGCGACATCCGCGATCGGCCGCTGGTCGAGGAATTATTCCGCCGGCATCAGCCTGCGGCGGTAGCACACCTCGCGGCGATGGCCGGCGTTCGCGCCAGCGTGGAGAACCCCTGGCTCTACTACGACGTCAATCTGACGGGCACGCTGAACCTGCTCGACGCCGCGCGCGTCACGGGCAAACCCAATTTCGCGTTCGCCTCCACGAGCTCCGCGTACGGCAAGACGGACGTCGTTCCGTTCGTGGAAAGCGACGCCGCGGATCGCCCGCTTGCCCCGTATCCGGCGAGCAAGCGCGCCGCGGAGCTGCTCGGTCATTCCTACCATCACCTGCACGGGATCGACTTCACGGCGTTGCGCTTCTTCACCGTCTACGGGCCGCGCGGGCGTCCGGACATGATGGCATACAAGGTCTTCGACGCGATTCGATCCGGCGACGAGCTACCGCTCTACAACGGCGGCAAGATGCATCGTGATTGGACGTACATCGACGATATCGTGTCGGGCATCGTCGCCGGGCTCGATCGCCGGCTCGGCTACGAAGTGGTGAACCTCGGCCGCGGCGAGCCGGTGCTGCTCGCGGACTTCGTGTCGACGCTCGAAGGGCTCGCGGGACGTCGGGCGCGGCTCGTCCATGAGCCGATGCTGGCCGCCGACGTGAGCTACACCTTCGCGAACATCGACAAGGCGCGCGCGCTCTTGGACTACGCACCCAAAGTGAGCGTGGAAGAGGGCGTCCGGCGCTTCTTCGAGTGGTATCGCGATCGCGTGGGCGGCTTCGACTGACGGGCCTCGCAGCTACGCTCGGCCGTTTTCGAAGGCACGCGCTGCTTCGGCGAGCGTCACGAAGCCGTAGCCGGCCCGTTTCAGCACTCCGACGACGGCGGCGAACGCTTCGAGCTTGCGCGACGACGGCACGTTGACGTCCGGCTGGTGCGGCGCGAGCGTCTCGAGGCCGTCGCCGACGTCGAGGGCGTCGATGCCGTGAAGCTCCAGGTTCACTAGCGGCTCGCCGACGACCATGCGCGCGAGAGCGCGCGCCCCCGCCGGACCGACCAGGGCGAGAGCCGTCCCGATGAAGGGCAAGCGCAGCCCCCGCGTTACTTGGATGGGCAGCTCGACCAAGCCCGTGCCTCGGCGATAATAGGGACGGCCAATCCGGTACGGCCGCGTCGGCGCCGAGAGAACCCTGGGGCGATCGAGGATGGACTGCGAGCGCCGCCGCGCCCAATGCATCCGCGCGAAGGCCGCGGCCTTGGCGAGATAGTAGGCCGGCGAAGGAAACACCGACGAGTCGTAGAGGTGCCCACTCTCTCGAACCACGTCGAGGAGCGCGTCCGTCACGGTGTAGCCCGGAGCCCGAAAGCCCCGCGGTCTTGCTCCGGCGACAGACGCCAGAAGCGCCGCTCCCTCCTCGACTTGGCGCCGCATTTCGTCCGGCTCGAGGCGCGTCAGGTCGTAACGGTGATCGAGCGAGTGATTGCCGAGCTCGTGGCCCGCTCCGAGAAGCCGCCGCAAGATCAACGCGTTTCGTTCGTCGCGCGCGTCGGCGCCGATTGCGAACCAAGTCAGCGGGATGCTCTCGCTGGCCGCGAACGCTTCGAACCGAGGCACGGCGCGCGCGTAGACGGTTCGCGAAGGTGCGTCGATCTCGGCGTCGATGCCGTGAATCGCTCGGTACTGGCCGACTTCGTCGAGATCCACCGAGAGCGCCGCGAGCCTCGTCATCCGACACGCGTCTCGAAGAAAGCACGTACCGCGGCGACGACGCGCTCGACCTCGACGTGTCGGAGCTCGGCATGTATCGGCAGGGAGACCACGCTCGCCGCGGCTCGTTCCGCGACGGGAAAGTCCCCGGCGGCGTAGCCGAGGTGCGCGAAGGCCGGCTGCAAGTGGAGCGGCCTCGGGTAGTGAATCGCGGTCCCGATGCCGAACCGATTCAAATGCTCGACGAACCGAGCTCGCTCGTCCGGAGCGACGCGCACCGTGTACAGGGCAAACGACGGCGCGGAGCCCGCCGCTCGCTCCGGCAAGACGAGGCCCGGGACGCCCGCCAGCGCTTCGTCGTAGCGTCGGGCGATGCGCGCGCGCCGTTCTTGCCAGGCATCGACGTGACGCAGCTTGACGCGAAGCGCCGCTGCCTGAACCTCGTCGAGGCGAAAGTTTCCAGCGACGAACGCGTGCTCGTAGCGGGCGGCGGCGCCGTGAACGCGCGCCTGGCGCAGGCGCTCGGCAAGGCCGGCATCTCGCGTCACCGCGAGCCCCGCGTCGCCGAGGGCTCCGAGCGGCTTCGACGGAAAGAAGCTGTAGCAACCGAGGCGTGCCAGCGTCCCGGCCTTCGTGCCGTCCGGGAACGCGGCGCCGAATGCCTGGGCAGCGTCTTCGACCACGACGACCTCGGAGCCTTCCAGCGCGCTCTCCAGCCCCGCGACGGGCGCCACGTCGCCGTACAGGTGGACGGCGATCAGCGCCCGCGTCCGCGGCGTAAGCGCCGCTCTGACGCTGGACGGTGAGAGTTGCAGGGTGACCGCGTCGATGTCGGCGAAACGCGGCGTCGCTCCGACGCGCGCAACCGCCTCGGCAGTAGCAACGAACGAGAACGGCGTGGTCACGACCTCGTCGCCCGGACCGACGCCGAGCGCGAGCAACGCGGCGACGAGAGCATCGCTGCCGCTCGACATACCGGCGGCGTGCTCGACGCCGAGATAGGCCGCCACGTCGTGCTCGAAGGCTTCCAGCTCCGAGCCCATCACGAAGCGGCCGGAACGGAGCACGCGCTCCAGCGCTTCCGCGAGCTCGCCCAGGAGAGGCGCGTTCTGAGAGCGCGCGTCGAAAAGCGGCACTGAACCGTGTTCACCCGAAGCAGCAGCTTCACGACGCGGTGCGCCGCTCGAGCACGGAGC
>DASWGX010000136.1:0-4122 GCA_036393455.1 Polyangiaceae bacterium | reverse complement strand
CCGAAACAGATTGCTCGCGAGCCGCCCGGAACCGCGCAGCTCCACGGGCTCGGGGCCGCTGACGTTGCCGTCGCGGAAGCGGAACTCGACGACTTCGTCCTCGTTCGTCGCGCTCTGGACCTGGATGTGGAATTCCTTGCGCTCGGCCTCGAAGGCGAGCACTTGCCGCGTCGCCCCCACTTTCTTGACGAGAGCCGCGAGCGCGGCGTCGAAGCGCTCGCGTTCGAGCAGGGATCGTCCCGGCCGGGCTCCGGCGTCGTTCGCATTCGCGCGCGCGGTCGCGGAAAGCAGCGCCTGGTCACAGCCGAAGAGCGAGCCCAGGCCGAGCAGAGCCATGAACCCCAAGCAGCAGCGTCGGGCTTCGAACGTCACCGGGTATTCTCGTCGTCGCGCGCCGGGCCCGGCGCGCCGTCGCATGAGCCGGCCTCGCGCCAGAAGCGGTAGCCATACCCGAAGCCTCGGAAAGCCGCAAACGAGGCGGGCGCTGCCTGTGCCCTCATACAGCGACGCTGAAATCTCGCAGTGCGGCGTTCAGACTGGTTTTCTTGTCCGTGCTTTCCTTCCTCTGTCCGATGATGAGCGCGCACGGGACTTGGTACTCCCCGGCCGGGAACTGCTTGGGTCGCATCCCGGGAATCACGACGCTCCGCGCCGGTACACGACCGCGCAGTTCTTTGGGCTCGGTCCCGGTGACGTCGATGATTGCCGTCGACGCGGTGAGCGTCACGCCCGCTCCGATCACGGATTCTCTTTCGATCAGCATGCCTTCCACGATGATCGCGCGAGAGCCGATGAAACACCCGTCCTCGACGATGACCGGCTGAGCTCCGGGCGGCTCGAGCACGCCACCGATGCCGACCCCGCCCGAGAGGTGACAGTCTTTCCCGATCTGGGCGCAGCTGCCCACCGTTGCCCAGGTGTCGACCATGGTGCCCGAGCCGACGTACGCCCCGATGTTCACGTAGCCCGGCATGATCACGGCGCCCGCTTCGACGTGCGCGCCGTAGCGGATGGTGCCCGGCGGCACGACACGCACACCCGCGCGCTCCAGGCCTTGCTTCAGCGGGATCTTGTCGAAAAACTCGAACGGCCCCGCCGTCGAGCGCTGCATCTTGGTGATGCCGAAGTAGAGCAGCACCGCTTGTTTGACCCAGGCGTGCGTTTGCCAGCGGCCCGGCGCTTCTTGCGTCGCGACGCGAAGCTCTCCGGCATCGAGGCGGCGTAGCGTCTCTTCTACCGCCGCGCGATGCTCGGCGTCGGTGAGCAGCTCGCGGTTCGCGTACGCGGCTTCGACCTTCTGCCGGGCGGCTTCACGATCCATCGCGTCCGTCTTCCGTTCAAGCCGGCATGGCAAGCTGCATGTCGGGCCCGCTGTTCGCGTCGATGAAAAGCCGCCCGCCCAGGTTCGCGAAGGCCGTCTTCAGACAGGCCAGCGTCGGGTCGATCACCAGGCGCCGCGCCAGGCGAAACTGCCGTCCACTGGAGGCCTCGCGGTTCTTCGATTCGAGACTCAAGCGCACGTCTCCGGCGGAGGCGTCGAGGCCCAGCCACACGCCGTTCGGCGCGTGATGCGCCACCCAGCTCGTTCCGAGCGCGATGATGTTCGTCATGACGCCTGGCTTGACGTGAAATTCGAGATTCGCCGGCCCGCCGCTGGTGTAGACGATCACGCTGTTCTCGGCGCCGGCGGGCGGCGGATGCGAAAACGACTCGCTCAAGAGCTCGCACAGATTGAGCCGAATCGGCAGCGCCCAGACGGACTCTTCGAGCAGCTCGGCCAGCTTGTGGGCGGCATCGAGCTCCGGCCAGCAGCGCCCCGTGACCGCGCCGAGCGCGAGCCGGTTGCGGGCGTTCATCGGCCGCGACGCCGAAGCCGCGAGCGCGCCGTCGATATCGCGCAATCGTTCTTCGGCGTAGGCTCCGAGCGCGTCGGCGGCGCCAGCGTCGTCGAGATGCGATCGCACCGAGCTCAGGCGTTCCCGCATCGCGGACGAGAGCGGTCGGCAAGACGCCTGCACGTCGGGCACCACCGCGGCCAGGGCCTTGGGGCCGACGCGCAGGGAGCGCAGCAGCTGATCCAGATTGTGCACTCCGGTCAGCGCGTCGCGGACCGTGCCGCGCGCCACGTCCAACTCCGATGGTCGGACGCTCGAGACGCGCGACGGGCGGTTACCCTCCAACATCTTTTCGTCCCAATCAGGCAAGATCGACGCCTGCAAAGAAGTAGGCACATTCCCGGATGCCGTTGTCAACCGAGTCGGAGCCGTGCACCGCGTTCTCGGCGACATTGCTACCGAACAACTTGCGAATCGTCCCGGGGTCGGCGCGCGCGGGGTCGGTGGCGCCGATCACCGAGCGCCAGTGCTGGACCGCGTTCTCGCGCTCCAGCGCGACGACGACGATGGGTCCCCGCCCCATGAAGCGGCACAGCTCTTCGAAGAAAGGGCGGCCGCGGTGAACGGCGTAGAAGGCCTCCGCCTCAGGGAGCGACAGCCGGAGCTGCCGCAGCGCCAGAATGTCGAAGCCTTCCTCCAAGAGCCGCCCCATGATGGCGCCCTGCGCCCGTCTTTCGACGGCGTCGGGTTTGATGATGCACAAGGTCCGCTCACGGGCCATTTCCGTCACCTCCGCGGATTTCCGCGGGCGCTCTTATGCCACACTCATCGACAATGACAAGCTTCGTAGAGCCGCTCGCGAGAGCTCAGGATAGCATCGAGCGCAGCGTGGTTCCCATTTCGGCCGGCGAGGGGGCGACCCGCACGCCCGCGGCTTCGAGCGCGGCGATCTTGTCCTGAGCCGTTCCCTTGCCGCCCGAGATGATCGCGCCCGCGTGCCCCATACGCTTTCCCGGCGGCGCGGTCGTCCCGGCGATGAAGCCGGCGACCGGCTTTTTCATCCGATCCTTCACGTAGGCCGCCGCGCGTTCCTCGGCGCCGCCACCGATTTCGCCGATCATCATGACGGCCTCCGTGTCCGGATCCCGGTCGAACAGCTCGAGCACGTCGACGAAATCCATGCCCGCGACCGGGTCGCCGCCGATGCCGATGCAGGTGCTCTGCCCCATTCCGAGCGCCGTCAACTGCCCCACGGCCTCGTACGTCAGCGTCCCGGAGCGGGATACGACTCCGAAGCGGCCCGGGCGGTGAATGTGGCCCGGCATGATGCCGATCTTGCACGCCCCGGGCGTGATGATTCCCGGACAGTTCGGTCCGATGAGCCGCGTGCTCGAGCCCTGGAGCGCCCTTCTAACCCGGATCATGTCGGTGACCGGAATCCCCTCCGTAATGCACACGACGAGGGCGCAGCCGGCGTCGGCCGCCTCCATGATGGCGTCCGCGGCGCCGAGCGCCGGGACGAAGATGCACGAAACGTCCGCTCCCGTTTGCTCGACCGCTTCGGAAACGGTGTCGAACACCGGCACCTTGGCCTTGGCGCCGTCGGGGCCCTCGGCCTCGAGCGTTTCGCCGCCGCGGTGCGGCGTGCAACCGGCGACGACGCGCGTGCCGTAGGCGATGCACTGCCGCGCGTGAAAAGAACCGGCCGAGCCGGTGATGCCCTGAATCACGACGCGAGTATTCTTATCGACCAGAATCGACATCCGGACCTCGTCTCGATCTACGCGGCTTTGCTGGCCGAGACCACTTTCTGTGCTCCGTCCGCCATCGTGTCCGCGGCCTGAATCTCGAGGCCGCTTTCCTCGAGGATGCGCTTTCCCTGTTCGACGTTGGTCCCCTCGAGACGCACCACCAGCGGCACTTCGAGGCCGAGCTCGCGCGTGGCGGCAACGACCCCTTGCGCAATCACGTCGCAGCGCATGATGCCGCCGAAGATATTGACGAAGATGGCTTTCACGCGATCGCTCGACAAGATCATCTTGAAAGCCTTCGTTACCTGGGCTTGCGTGGCGCCGCCGCCGACATCGAGGAAGTTCGCGGGGCTGCCGCCGTGGTGCTTGATGATGTCCATGGTGGCCATCGCCAGGCCGGCTCCGTTCACCAGGCAACCGATGTCGCCGTCGAGCGACACGTAGCTCAGGCCGGCTTCCTTGGCTTCGAGCTCGACGGGGTCTTCCTCGTCCCGATCCATGAGCTCGATCCAATCCGGGTGGCGCGCCGCGGCGTT
>DASWGX010000135.1:0-4102 GCA_036393455.1 Polyangiaceae bacterium | reverse complement strand
CTCGAGAAAGTCGTCCAGAAACGCACCGCGGAGCTCGACCTGCGCAACCGGGACATGCGCCTGGTGCTCGACAATGTACAGCAGGGGTTTCTGACCATCGACCTCGATGGAGTGATGTCGCCCGAGCGCTCGGCCGTGATCGCCACCTGGCTCGGTACCGCTGACCCCGGCACCACGTTCGCCGACTACCTGGGCCGGCACGCGCCTCACACGGCCGACATGTTCCGGGGCGCCTGGGATCAGGTCGTCGGCGGCGTGCTTCCGCCCGACGTCAGCCTCGATCAGATGCCCAAGAAAGCGAGCGTCGGAGAGCGACATCTGGAGCTCGAGTACATTCCCATTTGCGAGGGCGACGAGCTCAAAAAGACGCTGGTCGTGCTCTCGGACGTCACCGTCGAGGTGCAGCGTGAACGCCTCGAGGCGGAGCAGCGCGAGGTGCTGCACATGTTCGAGCGCGCGCTGAACGACAAATCCGGGTTTCTCGAGTTTTTCGAAGAGTCCGCGCTTCAGGTCAACGCCATCGTATCCGGCGAAGTCGAGGATACCGTCGTGCTGAAGCGAATTATCCACACGCTCAAGGGCAATTCGAGCATTTTCGGCGTCACCACGGTCGCGAACCTCTGCCACCGCATGGAGGCCGAGCTCGCGGAGGAAGGGCAGCCGCCGACGGCGGCCCAGCGCAACGAGCTATCGGAGCGCTGGAAGGCCCTGCGCGTCAAGGTCGACACGCTGCTCGGCGAAAACGCGCGGCGCAAGATCGAGGTCGACGACGCGGAGTGTGAACAAATCCTCGATGCCATCTCGAGCGGCTCGCCGCGGCCGGTCATTGCGAAGCTAATCTCGGACTGGAGGCTCGAACCGACCAGCAGGCGCCTCAGGCGAATCGCCGAGCAGGCGCGCGGAATCGCATCGCGACTCGAGAAAGGGCCGATTGCCGTCGACTTCGACGCCGGCGACTTGCGCCTCGACCCCGAGCTGTGGACTCCTTTCTGGTCGGCCTTCGTTCATGTCGTTCGAAACGCCATCGATCACGGCATCGAGACGGCGGACGAGCGGCGCGCGGCCGACAAGCCACCCGAGGGAGTACTGGGATTGACCACGCGCATGGAGAGCGGTCAGTTCGTGATCGAGATCCGTGACGACGGCCGGGGCGTCGACTGGCAAGCAATCAAAGAGCGTGCCGAAGAGCGAGGTCTTCGCGCCGAAACCGAAGCCGACTTGGTCGAAGCCCTGTTCAGCGACGGAATCAGCACCAGGAAAATCATGAGCGAGTATTCCGGACGCGGCATCGGCATGGGCGCGGTGCGCGCCGCCTGCGCCGAGCTCGGGGGCGCCGTCTCGATTCACTCCACGGCGGGCGCGGGCACTCGCGTGGAGTTTACTTTTCCGCGGACTGCCATGTCCGCCGCTCGGCGCGCCCAACTCGTGGCCTGAGAGGAACCCAGATGAACCCGTCAGATCCCCGATTCGTTGCCTTGGCGTTCGGCCGGCGCATGGACATCCTGGCCGATGAGCTCGAAGAGTTGGGAGCCAGCGTCGTGAACAGCCACGACGAGGCATCCTGCCTGTCGCAGCTCGATTCCATCCGGGACGTATCCGTGCTCGTGTTGAGCGGCGACATGGGGCGTGAGTCGGCGTCCTCCGTCCTCGCGACCTCCAAGCGGCGCTACGGTTCGCTGCCCGCGATCTGGGTCGGCGGTCTGTTGGATGGCGCTCCTCTCAGCGACTTCCGCGCGACCCCGGACGCCATCCTGCACGAGCCGCTTTCGGCGGGCGTCGTGCACGCCAAGATGCGCGAGCTCTTGCTCGGTCCGTACTCGGGCACGGCAGCGGCGTTGTTGCAGCGCCTGGTCGGCGACGTCGTTCGCGAGAGCTACGCGCTGACTTCGACGCCCTCGGTCGTACGCGTCAACGCCATCCATCGAATGGTCAACGACGTGAACACGATCGTGGCCTTTTGCGGGACCGGCATCTCGGGCCGCATCCTGGTCAGCGCCGACGAATCCACCCTACTCCGCATCTACCGGCGAGCAGTGACCGGCGACCGGACTCCGGGGCGGCGCGAGGCGGAGGATCTGGCCGGTGAAATCGCGAACCTCGCGGCCGGCAAGCTGAAGTTCGCCTTCGATCAATTCGGGGTCGTCTGCGAGATCGGTACTCCACTCGTGGTTGGTCGAACCGGCGTAGTCCTTCGGCCGAGCCACGGGAACGCCGCGCTGTGCGCCGAGCTCGACGGCGAATACGGCTCGCTGCGAGCCGAGCTCACCATCGACCGCTGCGGTCAGGAGCAGAGCGAACGGCTCGCTGCGGCTCTCGTGGAGCCGTCGTTCGAGCGCGTTTCCGAAGTCTGCTTCTTCTAGTCGGCGGTGCGGTCGAGCGTCCGCTGTCCGCGGACATCCGTCTCGGGTCTTTTCACCCGACGAGCTGGCGTTCATTCCGCGTTCGACGCGAAACCGCGAGCGGCAAGAGCGATTTCCGGTCGTGGCCCTCGATGTATTTGTGCCAGGGCTTCGCGACAGAAAGCCCTTTTCTTTCGCGCCTTTGAGTAGCTTGCTGTGCCAAAGTGTTTCGCGAGTGTGCCGCGGCATGGTGGGTGTTCACGCGCATCGCGAGCCGGCGACCGCCAGCGGCGCTTCCACCTTGCCCGGCGAAGACGTTCCGCCGTGGCCGCCGCCCGCTCCGAGTACACGACGAATCTGTTTTGCGAAGCGGTCCCGAGCAGATCGGGGGACGCTCAGTCGTCGAGATGCAGCGGCTCACGGAGCCGCCGGGTACGCCGTCATTTCTCCCGCCATCAAGAGGAGCGAGAGTGCCGTCCAGGACTTCTGATAGTAAACGGTGCCGTTGGTCAGCTGCTCGCTACCGACCGCAGCCCACGCCTGGTCGAGCTCCGCCTGGTATGTGGGGTCGCTCATGAACGCAACGCCGGCGGGGCCCACGAAAGAGGCGGCTTGCGTGCCGGCGTCGGGGTTTTGCGGGCGCGGCGTGCCGTCGAGCTCGTAGCCGTCGGAGATGGCGGCGACGCCCACCTCGGCGTAAAAGCCCGCAATCTTGTCGAGGTAGGCCTTGGCGCGGGGCTCGCCGAACCAACAATAGTCCTGCCCGACGCGGAACGGCGTGCGGGTCGAGTCGTTCTGGAAATGAATCGCAGCTCCGTCGAACGGCGCGACGGCCTCGCCGAGCGAATTCGACCACGCGGGGACCAAGCCATTGTCGGCGTTGCCCAGGGTTTCGTTGAGCGTCCGCTCGAGAATCGCGTAGTTGCCCTCGATCACGGCGTTCCAGCCCTCCACGTTTCCGGTTGCTTCGCCGAAGATCCGAAAATATGCCGGACTGAAGTAGGAAAGATTGGTCACGTCGCGGTCCCCCCAGGCGTCGCCCGGCTTCCACATGTACCCGCGCGTCAGATCGACCTCGTGCGTCCACATCGCTTCCACCATGCGCGCGCCGAGCACCTCGTACGGCTCGGCGAGCGAGCCGCAACCGCCCCAGCGGCGTGCCGCCATGAGCAAGGCAAAAGCGATGTCCGCATCGCCGTCGCTGGCCGCTCCGAGCCCGATCACGCTGCCCGCCGCATCGATTTCCCAATCCATGAGGCCGTTGGCGTTGAGGTACTGCGCCACGTATCGCCACAGCGCGTCGAATACCGCTTGGTCGTCGTGGTAGACGCCGAGGAGCATTCCGTAGCCCATGCCCTCCGACACCGTCGACCCGGGCACGCTCGAATCCGGCCTCCAGACGCGAAGGTTGCCGCCCGCACCCTCGGCCGTGACCACGGTCGCCTTGAAGCTCTCGTACGCGGCCCGCGCCACCGCCGCGTCCACGCCGTTCGGCAACGAACAATAGGACGGCAGCGTGGGAGACATGAACACCACCTCGGAAGCGGCACAGATGCCGCTCGCGCCGCCGGTACCGCCGCTCGAGCTACCGTTCGCGCCGCCGCTCGAGCTACCGTCGCTCCTTGCGCTGTTCCCGCTCCCGGCGTCGCAGCCCGCCGCGAGCGCCGCCGCCGCGAGCGTCGGCGCGAGTCGCACGCCACGAAGAGACAGCATGGGCGAAACTCTAGATCGCATCGGCGCGCGCCGGATCGCGTTTCCGCTCG
>DASWGX010000134.1:0-6471 GCA_036393455.1 Polyangiaceae bacterium | reverse complement strand
CACGGGCTCGAGCTCGGCAACCACGGCGCGCGGAACCACCGGCACCGGACGCACCACGTCCTGACGCGCGAAAGTGAGCAGCTGGCGCGTCAGCGCCGACGCGCGCGAGATGGCCCTCTCGGTCTGGCTCAAGGCCTGCTTCGAAAGCTCGAGGTCCACCGCCCGCACCGCCTGCTCGGCGAGTTGGACATTGCCGCTGATCACCGTGAGCAGGTTGTTGAAATCGTGAGCGAGGCCGCCGGCAAGCTGCCCGAAGGCTTCCATCTTTTGCGCTTGGAGCAGCTGACTCTCCGCACTTTCCTTGGCTTCCTCCGCGCGACGCCGCTCCGCGATCTCGTGCTGGAGCTCTTCACTGCGCTGCGCCAGCTGCCGGCTCCGATCCTCTACGTTTCGTTCGAGCTCGCTCGCGAGCTCCGCCTTCTGCGCGCGCCGCCGCATGTCGAGCGACAGGTCGACGTCCAGCGCCGCGACGACGAAAAAGAACGTGAGCTCCGACAGCTGAATCGAGTGCAGGTAACCCTGGGCCACCGCCACGTCGTACGCCGGCGCGAGGCCGAACACCACGAGCGCCAGCCACAGCATGTGTGACGCCGCCGACGGCTTCCGCGACGCGGAGCGCGCGAGCAGGAACAGGCTCGCGAGCAGCGTCGCAGCCACGAACACGCCGGACAGCGTCGCCCGAACCCCGGCGCGCCCGCGCGCGGCGAAGACGACCTCGCCCCACGGGAGCGTGATTGACGTCTGCTCTACGAGGCCGTCGAGCGTCAGGGAGCCGCGTGTGAGCAGCGAAAGCCCGAGCGCCGCGGCCGTGCACGCCGTGACTACGGCCGGAAACACCCGGCCCCGCCCCAGGCGCTGACCGACGAAGAGCGCGAGCGCGACGAGGAACGTCGCGATGAACGGATCTTGCAGGCGCGTCAAACGCCAGGCGCGCTCGACATCGTGGGTCTGATAGGTGAGTGACTGGAGCACCGTATAGCCCATCGCAGCCACGCAGGTGATCGTGAACAAGCCGTGTCCGGAGCCGCGCCGCTCGAACACGCCGTGCACCCAATGCCGAGCGGCAGTGGCGCCGTAGGCCCCTGCCATCATCAGCACCAAGATCTGGAACGGACCGAGCGCCTGGTCAGGTGGACTCACCGCGCGACCCTCTGGATTGTGAACACCGCACCGGCAGGCTCCTCATGGTTTGGCCGGAGGACGTGCCTCGTCGAAATTCCTCATCCAGTTCAGGACCCGTTGCCGTTGCGGACCGAGGTTGTCCGTTGCGATCAACTTGAACTCTCCGGCCTTCCGCTTGAGCTCGGCGAGCGGGCCCTGGTCGCCGGCCCCGGCCTTGTCGAGCAGCGCGGCGGCTGCATCGAGGTGCGCCTGGGCTTCCCCGAAGTTTCGCTCGTCGAGCGCGATCAAACACAGACTGAGCCTGCGGCGCGCCTCGAGCTCCAGAAGGGCGGAACGCTCGAGCTCGCGCCGGCGCGTCTCTGCTTCACGCGATGACACTGCCTCGGCGGTTCGCTCCTCGGCGGCATCGATGCTTTTCGAAGCCTGAAGCCGGCCCACGCCATAGGCCGCCCCGAGGGCGACGGCGGCGCCGGCCGTGGCGATCGTGACCTGCTTCAGGCGCGACGAACTCGGCTCGGCGGACCGCGGATCGGCGTTCATGAGCACCTTATTGGGGCAGCCCGCCCCAGCAAGCAAGAGCTCATCCGGCACGGCCGGCGGCGCACCACTTTCGGAGGAGTTTCTGGCGACGGCGGATTCACGACGCCGGAGCCAGGAGCCGGGCCGCGGCTCACTCGGGCGAGCGCAGCACGTCCAGGCTTTCGCGATGCCGCGCCTGCGCGGCGTTGTAGTCGCCTTGGTCGAGGCCGAGCGCCGTGGTGACCTGGCGCAGCAGGTTCGTCTCGGCGCTCGAGATACTGCCGTCGGCGGCCGCCAAGTCGACGAGCGAAGCCAGAACCTCGAGACGGAGCTCGCGATCGCCGAGCTCCCGAAGCAGCCGGCAGTAGCGTGGGATCTGAACCGTCGAGAGCTCGAGGACGTGCTCGCGAAGCACGGCGCACACCGCCTCCACGCCCCGCGACGGCAGGCCCTGCACTCGGTCGAGCTCCGCCCTGACCCGGTGCTCCTCGTCTTGGGAATAGTTTCTGTCCGCGTAGGCGACAGCGCCGAGCAGGCCGGCCATCGCCGTGACGACGCGGATGCTCTCGGCATCCGCCCCGCTCATGTGCGCGGCGACTTCCCGTTCGAGCTCCGCCGCGCCTTCGAGCGCGGGCGACTCCGAGGCACGTTTCAGCCAACGACCGAACATCGAGGCACTCTAGCTCCGATCGCGACGCGCGTCAGAGCTTGGTCAGCCATGAGTGAAGCGGTAAGAGCACCTGGTTGGGCGCTCGCGCCCGGCAGTCATTCGCGGAGAGCCCGCCGAGCATTCTCCCGTCCGTCACTCCGCGTTCGTCCCGGAGCGCTCCGCCCGATCCTTGCCGCGAGTCCTTCGACGTACGCCATCCCCCGGTCCGAGGACATCCCTCGGATCGATCGACAAAACCACGCTAGTTAAGATCGTAGCCGCACCGCCCGACAATCAGGCAATTGACGCTGGACAGTCCCGCGCAAACCCACCAAACTCGCCAGACGGGCGTTTGGAGCACTCAATCGAGAGCCCTCGTGAAAGCTGGGCAATCACCTCGCCAGCCCCGCCGCCTTGCCAGAATCGACGTTCCCGTCGCGTGGAACGGCCCGAACCTGGCCCCAAACCCCGCCCGAAATCACCGTTAGCTTAGGAGTCTCTCATGATCCGGACCCGGCACTTCTTTCCCTTGTTCCTCGTTTCCGGCGTGTTCGTCGTCACGGCCTACGGGTGCAGCAGCGACCCCGCGGAGTGCGTCTGTCAGTACCCCGCCACCGGCACGGGCGGGACGTCCACCTCCACGGGAGCCGGTACGGGCGGCACCACGACGGCGGACGCGGCCGCGAGCACGGGCGGCGACACGACCACGGGCGGCACCGGGGGAACCACCACGACAGGTGGTACCGGCGGCACCGGCGGTGAGGCCGCGGGCGGCACCGGCGGCACGGGCGGAAGCGGCGGAGGCGTCATGGAAACATGCACCGGCTGCGCTCGCCTTTCGGGGCCCCTCACGATGCCGAACGATCAGACGTACTTCATCATCCCGTTCGACCCGGTCGTCGACATGAGCGCATCGATGGTCACCTTCCGTGTCCGAGTCGTCGAAGGGACCGCCGGCGGCATGCAGACGATCGCACAGAACGGTGAAGAAAACGACTATCTCGGCGTGTACGAGTGGAACAACCTCAGCGACCACACCGGTGATCTTCACGACGTCGTGCTGGATCTGAGTGCGTATGCCGGCAGCGGCGCGGGCGGCGCGGGCGGCGCGGGCGGCGCGGGCGAGCCCGCCTTCGACCCCTCGCAAGTCTCGAGCATCGGGCTTTCGATCAACGCCGGAGAGGCGGGGCCCTGGACAAGCCCGACGATCATTTACGTCGATTCGATCACGATCTCCGACGCCGCCGCCGGTCCGTGGGACTTCGCCGCGAGCGTGGACCCCATGGTCGTCAACAGCTCGGTGATGGTTGCCGGCGCAACGCTGACGCACATCCCGGACGTGGCGGCCGCGCGGTAGCCCGCGGGCGAGTTCGAGGACAGGGCGTCGAGCATGTTGGCGTAGCCCACGCCACCGTAACCGACGACGTGCATCTCCTTCTTGAAGAGCAGGGGCGGCCCGTCGTAGGCGGCGTCGAGGCTTTCCGCGCGTGGGTCCGTAGTGCGCGGCGCCGCCGCGCCACGTTTCGGCGCGACCTGTTCGCCCGAAGGCTCGTCCGCGGCCCCGGCAGGCGCCGCTGCGCAACAGGCGCACAAAAAAGCAAGCGAAGAAGTCCTGTGGATCATCGAGTGCCTCCTTGAACGCCGTGCCCGGCCGGGCCGGCTGCGTTCAATGCCCTTTGGCGCAAGACCTGAAGCTGCACCGAGCGGAGGCTGCAAGACTTGCGCGGGGCGGGGGCGGAGCGCCGGCTCCGTTGGCGTCGATCGAAGGTTTCCGGCTCGCCAGTCGCGTAGTTGGCGCGGCCGTTGCTTTAGCCAACTACTCTAGCCAGAGGTTGTTTTGGTAAGCGCAGCGTTTCAACCGCAATGGCCGCGGAGGCGGCCGTTCGCCCGCCGCGGCGCAGCTCGCCTGGGCTCGCGATTGGCTCAGCCCATGGCGACGAGGAGGATCGAATGAACACCGAAGCCGTGGAGCAACCGATTGACGCCATCGCCTCACGAGAGCCGCCCGGCGTGGGATTTCGACACGTGCTGGTCTGTCTCGACCGCTCGGAGACCGCCGAAGCTGCGCTCCCGTTCGCCGCCCACCTTGCACGAACGGACAACGCTCGCATCACGCTGCTCCACGTTCTCGAGGCACCACCGGAGACGGACGACATTCGCGCCACGGATGCGATCGCGTGGGATATCGCGCGTGAGGGGGCGCGTGCCTACCTCGCGCGGGTTGCGGGAAAAATAGCGGATCTGGGCGTGTCTCCGGAGATGCGCGTGGCCGAAGGCACCGCTGCTTCCCAGATTGCCTCCCTCGCCGCTGCCCTCGACGCGGACCTCATCGTGCTCTCGTCTCATGGCGAGGGCGGCGAGGGCGCCTGGCCTCTCGGAAGTACGGCGCAGAAAGTCCTGACGCTCGCGCAGGGCTCATTGCTCATCGTGCCGTCTCATCGTCCCGACGCGGCACCTCGTATCCAGCTGAAGCGCATCTTCGTCCCTCTCGATGGCTCGATTCGCGCGGAGAGCGTGCTCCCCACCGCGGTGCGGCTTGCCCGTGCAGAGGAGGCCGAGGTCATCGTTGCACACCTAACCAGCGATCCCATCCGAACGGAGGTGCTCTTCACCGAGGAAGATCTGGCGCTCGCTCGCGAGCTTGCCGACCGATTGACCTCCCGCGCCGACGCATACGTCGGGCAGGTGCGCGCCCGACTGAGCAATGGCGGTCTGCATGGGGTTCGAGTGCGCGCGGTGACCGGACGTTCCACGGATCATCGCACCGGTCTCATAGCGTTGGCTCTGAGCCAGCGGGCAGACTTGGTCGTCCTGTCGGCTCATGGCTCCGTTTGCAACGCCCGGCACCGGTTTGGCAGTGTGACGTCGTATTTCATTGCCCACTCCACGGTGCCCGTGTTGGTCGTCCAAGACTTGCCGGGCACGTCGCGCTCGACGCCAATACCGCCGACACGACCACCGCCCAGGTCCCTCGATGCTGGCACCCCAGAAAACTGAAGTAGGAGAGGAGGCGAAGACCCCACCAGGCGACCCTACGTTCGACGGCGACCTTGCCTATGACGAGAGCCCTCCCCGTGCGCTCGCCCGCCGCCACCGATCGGTGCAGCGCGGCCGCGACCCTTTTCTGAGCCCGCGCGATCTCGACGTGCTCGAGGCCGCGTTTGCAGGTGCGCGAAGGTACCTTCGCGAGGAGCGCCACGACAATCCCTCCGTCCGCGCCGCGGCAGAGTGGATGTTGGACAACCACTACCTAGTCGATCGCGTGCGAGGTCAACTACGACACGAGCTCCCGCAGGGGTTCCAGCAGCGCTTGCCGCGGCTCGCGGAGGGCGGACGACCGCGAGCACTCGCCGTGGCCGAGTTCCTTTACGACGGCACGGGGAGCGAGCTTTCGCTCGACGAGCTGGAGCAGTTCCTCGAGGCGTATCAGGAGATCACCGCGCTCACCATCGCGGAGCTCTGGGCACTGCCGGCACTGGTGCGCTTCACGGTGCTCGTGCGCCTCCGCGACGTGCTCGAACGCACGCGACTGAACGCGATCGAACCGTCGGTCGACCCCGGAACGGCAGCGGGTCGAGCGATCCGGGCGCTCAGACTGCTGGCGGAGATCGACTGGAAGGAAGTGTTCTGCCGCCAGAGCGTGACCGAACGGCTGCTGCTCGAGGACCCCGCACGAGCGTACGGCACCATGGACTTCGAAACCCGCGACGCCTACCGGCGCGCCGTCGAGGAGATCGCGTGGTCCGCGGAGCTCGGAGAGCTCGAGGTGAGTCGCGCAGTGCTCGAGCGCGCGCGGGAGGGACCGCCCGATTCCCGGCACGATCACGTCGGTTTCTGGTTGCTGGGGCCCGGACGGACCGCATTCGAACGGGTGTTCGGCGCACCGGGGCTGAGCCTCGAGCAACGGCTGCTCGCTCACCCGCGCCTTACCTTTTTCGGGCTTCTGTCGCTGGCGCAGCTCGTGTTGCTTGCGCCCATCGCTGCATACTTGGCGCGGCTCGACGCGTCGATTCCCACGGCCATTGCCGCTTTGATCTTGTGCTGGTTCCCGGCGTCGGTACCCGCCACGACGTTCGTTCACTGGCTGCTCGCGAAGTTGCTTCGCCCCCGCCTGTTGCCGAAGTTGGATTTCGGGGAGGGCATCCCCGAGCGCTTTCGCACGCTGGTGGTCGTGCCGACTC
>DASWGX010000133.1:0-9009 GCA_036393455.1 Polyangiaceae bacterium | reverse complement strand
CACCGCACGCCGGCACCGACACCGCACGCCGGCACCGGCACCGACACCGACACCGGCACCGGCACCGACACCGACACCGACACCGACACCGACACCGGCACCGGCACCGCACGCCGGCACCGACACCGCACGCCGGCACCGGCACTGAGCCCCAGCCCCCAGCCGTCCCGATTCGCTACTCCCTTGCGAATCGATGCCCCGCGCCGCCTCCCCTCCCGGAGGTCGCTCATCTGAATCGATCCACAAGCGCATTCTTGTCTCATTCCGCCGGACTAAAGAGCGAGGGTGCGGGGCGCCGGGGCCCGGCGGGCGGTGGCGAAGCGGCCGCTTTTGTTGATAGGCTGCGCGCCGCTGCTCGAAAGGACGAAAGCACGATGACCCTCTTCGATGTGCCGTTGCGCGGAGCGCAAAACCCCTCCTCTCAGGGCGAAGGAACGAACCCGGGCTCGTTCGCCAACCGCCCCGAGGTGGGAGGCGCGCGGAGCTTTTCGTCGCCGGACACGCCGGGGATGCCGCCGCCGAGCGAGCGGACGGCCTGGGATTTTCTCCCCCCGGGCTGGGTGCGCCGTGCCCGGCACGCCCAGGCTCCCAGCGGCTTTCGGCCCGTAACCGAGCTCGAGCACGCTCGCCTGGGCTTGGTCACGCAAGCCATGCAGCGCGTGGCCGAGCGCGAGCTGCACCTGACGCCCGAGCAGGTTCGCGACGAGGTCGGCGCGGGACGCATGATCATTCCCGCGAACAAGGTTCACCTCGGCTACTCGCTCGATCCGATGGCGATCGGCCGCGCGAGCCGCACCAAGGTCAACGCCAACATGGGGGCTTCGCCCGTGTCGTCCGGCACCGAAGAGGAAGTGGAAAAGCTGCGCTGGGCCGAACGCTGGAGCGCCGATACCGTGATGGATCTATCGACCGGCGGCGACATCGACGCGTGCCGCGAGGCGATCGTCCGCAACGCCACGGTGCCGATCGGCACCGTGCCGATCTATTCGATGATCCTGGGCCGCAAAATCGAGGATTTGACCGAAGCGGCCATCATGGAAGGCCTGCTCCATCAAGCCAAGCAAGGCGTCGACTATTTCACTATTCACGCGGGCGTCCTTCGCGAGCACTTGCCGTTCGTGGAGAAGCGACTGATCGGCATCGTGAGCCGGGGAGGCTCTCTGCTCGCCAAGTGGATGCTGGTGCACGGCAAACAGAACCCGATGTACGCGCACTTCGACGAGATCTGCGACATCATGCGCGAGTACGACGTTTCCTTTTCGCTCGGGGACGGGCTGCGCCCCGGCGGCCTCGCCGACGCCAGCGACCGCGCCCAGCTCGCCGAGCTCGAAACATTGGGCGAGCTCACCGAGCGCGCCTGGAAAAAGGGCTGCCAGGTGATGGTGGAGGGGCCGGGGCACGTGCCGTTCGATCAGATCGAATTCAACATGAAGCTGCAACGCCGCGTCTGTCACGGCGCGCCATTTTACGTCCTCGGCCCGCTCGTCACGGACGTATTCCCCGGCTACGACCATATCACGAGCGCGATCGGCGCCACCGCAGCGGCCTATCACGGTGCCAGCATGCTCTGCTACGTGACGCCCAAGGAACACCTCGGCCTGCCGAAGAAGGACGACGTCAAGCAGGGCTGCATCGCCTACAGAATCGCGGCGCACGCCGCCGACGTCGCGCTCGGCATCCCCGCGACGCGCGACTGGGACGACACGCTCACCAAGGCGCGCGCGGCGCTGAACTGGGAGCGGCACTTCGAGCTCGCTTTCGACAGCGACCTGGCGCGCGCGTATCACGACGAAGATCTGGACGTGGATACCGACTTTTGCGCGATGTGCGGGCACGATTGGTGCTCGGTGCGCATCTCGAAGGAGATTGTGGAGTTCGCGAGCGGCAAGGCCGAAGGTTTCGCGGCTCCCGCGGCGAAAAAATCGGGTCCGCTGACGCCCGAGCAGCGCCGGATCCTGGAGCGGCGCGGCGTGCTCTCGCCGGAAGAGGTCGAGCGCCTCGCGAGCAAGACGCGATTGGCGGTCGGTGCAGAGCGCGGGCAGCGGGCGGGCTGTCACAGCGACGTTGCCGGACCCGAGCAGGCGCGTTCGCTCCAGGACGAGCGGCTGGTGAAGCTTCGGGTCAAGCCGGAGGCACATCCGAGTTGATCCGCCTGCGAGGCGTTCTCTCGGGCAAGAAATGGCGGGGGCTGGCGCTCGGCTGGGCCGCGTGGGGATTTGCATGTACGGGCCCGGCGCCCGGTTTCGGTGCGGTCGAAGCGCGCGCGGTTTTTCCGACAACCACGCCTGCCGGCAGCCCTCGCGGATCGGTGGTGGTCAGCGTGGTCGGTTTGAACGACCTGCACGGGCGTTTGGAAGCGTTGCCCGTGATGGCGGGCTACGTCGAGCGGCTGAAGCAAGTACGGCAGACCGAGGGCGGCGGAGTATTGTTCGTCGACGCCGGGGACATGCTGCAGGGGACGCTCGAGTCGAACCTGAACGAAGGGCGCGCCATCATTGCAACGTACAACATGATGGGGCTCGACGCGGCGACGCTCGGCAATCACGAATTCGACTTCGGTCCGGCCGGCGACGCCGCCGGACCGGACGTGGACCCCCAGGGCGCGATCCGCGAGCGCATCGGGGAGGCGGGGTTTCCGCTGCTGAGCGCCAACCTGGTCGAGCGTGCCACGCGCCGGCGCGGCGCCTTCGAGAATCTGTTCGCGAGCGCGCTCGTCGACGTCGCCGGCGTGGCCATTGGCCTCGTCGGCGTGCTCACCGCCGAGACGCCGCAAATCGTGATGCCCGCATTTTTCAAAGGCCTCGACGTCGCGCCGCTCGCCCCGGCGATCACGCGCGAAGCGCGCTGGCTCCGTGAGCGCGGCGCACGCGCCGTCGTCGTCGTCGCGCACGCGGGCGCCGTCTGCGAGTCCTGGGACGATCCGGATGACGTATCGAGCTGCCGGCGCGCCGAAATCTTCGACGTCGTTCGCGAGCTCGAGCCCGGGCTCGTCGACCTGGTCGTCGCCGGCCACACGCACGCCGTCGTTGCGCATCGCGTGAACGGTGTCGCAATAGTCGAAGCGCGCAGCCACGGCGAGGCCTTTTCCCGCGCCGACCTCCGCTTCGATGCGCGCGCTGGCGTCCAGGTTCGCATTTTTCCGCCGGAACCGCTGTGCCCGCGCACGAGCTCCGAGCCGTGTCACCCCCACGACTACGAAGGCGGAAGCGTGGTTTCGCACGACGACGTGCGGCTCGCCATCGAACCGGCGCTGACCGAAGCCGCGGTCCGCCGCGAGGCGCTGCTCGGAGTCGAGGCGCGCCGCGAGGTCGCGCCCGCACTGAAACACGAGTCCGCGCTCGGAAACCTGTTCACCGACCTGATGCTCGACGCCGTCCCCGGCGCGGACGTCGCGCTCACCAACGGGGGCGGGCTGCGCGCGGCGCTGCCGCAAGGGCCGCTGCGCTACCGGCACCTGTTCGAGGCGATCCCGTTCGACAACTACCTGAGCGTGGTCGAGCTCACGGGAGAGGAGCTGGAGCGCGTCCTCAGCGGCCACCTTGCATCCGAAAGGCACGGGATCGTTTCGGTCTCGGGGCTGTACGTCGTGGCGCGCTGCAAGCGGGTCGCGAGCGGCGCGTCCGAGCTCGACGTCGCGCTCCATCGCAAGAGCGGCGCTCGCGTGAAGCATGGCGAACGGCTGGTCCTCGTCACCAGCAACTACCTTGCAACGGGAGGTGACGGCGTTTTCGATCCAATCGGGCTCGAGCCTTCGCGCATCCGCGAAACTCCCAGGCTGGTGCGCGACGCGCTCGAGAGCGGGCTCAAGGCGCGCAAAGTGATCGACGGTAAATCGCTCGGCCTCTTCGATCCCAAGCACCCGCGCTTGATCCTGCCGAGCGCGAGGCCCGTCACCTGCACGAACCGAACGGCGGAATGATCGACGCGACACCGATTCGGCGGCCCACCGCGACGGGGCCCTTGCAGTTCCCGCGCGGTACTGATACGAAATCCCGCTGGCACGACGATGGTCAGGAGCACCCAGCCTTTCGAGCTTTATGCGGGGCGGTGGTCGGACGACAAGGGCGGCTGCGCCGTCATTCAGGAGGGCCCCACGACGGTCCGAATCGTCATGACCGGCTCCGTGACGGGCGAGCTCGCCTTGCACGTCGTCGATGCGCTCACGTCACTGTTCGCGCGCGGAAAGAAGTGGCATCTCTTCTGGGATCTGGAAGAGCTGAAGGCCTACGAGTCGGCAGTGCGCGTCGAGTGCACGAACGTCCTCTTGCGTCACTGGCCCCAGGTGGACAGCCTCCATGCGTTCGCCGTTTCGAAAATCGTGCGCATGGGCGTCGCGGTGGCGAATCTGGCGCTGCGTAACCGTCTCGTCAGCCACGGCGAGCGGGCGAGCTTCGAGGCGGAGCTGGAACACGCGCTCGGCAGCGCGTGACGGGCGAGCCGCCAGGGCGGAAGGTCGCTTCGAGCGCCCAGCCGCTCAACTCCGCCACGCCGACCACGCGACGAGCGCCCAGCCGCTCAAGAACAAGAGCCCGCCGAACGGGGTCACGGCGCCGAGCGCGCGCACGTCCGTGAGCGCGAGCGCGTAGAGGCTGCCGCTGAACAGCAGCGTGCCGAAGGCGAAGCAAAGCCCCGCGGCGCCGGCCAGCTTCGGCGAATGGTGCGTCACCGCCCAGGCGACGAACAGCAGGGCGAGGGCGTGATAAAATTGGTAGCGAACCGCCACTTCGAAGCTTCGCAGGGCCTCGGAAGTGAGTCGCGACTCGAGCCCGTGAGCGCCAAAGGCACCGGCAGCGACGGCGATCAAGGCCGACAGGGCGCCGAGGGTGGTGAACCGGCGCGCCGCGCCGGCGCCCGCGCTTTCCGTCATCCGCCGAAGACCTGCGTCCAGTAGTGGCGGTACTCTCCGCCCGGATAGTAGCCGACGCCGATGAACCGGTAGTTTTGCCGCATGATGTTGGCGCAGTGACCGTCGCTCTCCATCCACTGCTGCATGGTGGCTTCCGGCGTCGCGTTGCCTCCGGCGATGTTCTCGCCGTTTCCGCCGCCATCGTAGCCCGCGTCGGCGGCGCGAGCGCCGGGGTTGTCGCCGTCAGGGTTCGTGTGGTCGAAAAAGTCGCGCTCCACCATGTCCATCGAGTGCATGCGTGCGGCGCAGCGCAGGCCCGGATCCATCTGCAGCGGCGGCGCGGGCGCGAAGTAGCCCTCGCCGCCGCAGCTCGCGCCCTCGGCGCGGAGCTGGTTCACGATGTCGAGAATTTCGAACTCCCACGTGGTCCAATCGAGCGGCCAGTCCAGAGTCGGCTCGCAATAGGGCTCTTCCGGGATTGGAACGACGGCGCAGCCACCTCCCTGGCACGCCTCGTCGACGTCGCAGGCATTTTCGCACTCGCCGCAGTGGGCACGATCGACGTCGGTGTAGTGGCAGGCGGCGTCGGAGCACAGCGTCGCATCCGCGTCGCAGACGCACTCCGCGCTCGCGCAGACTTCGCGCGCGCCGCACGAAGTCTCGCAATCGCCGCAGTAGTCGAGGTCGGCCTCGGTGTCCACGCATTCGGCGTCGCACGAGGTGAGCCCCCCTTCGCACGGCTCGACGCAGTCTCCCATTTGGCAGACCTGCTCGGAATCGCACGCGGCGTTGCACTCGCCGCAGTGGGAAATGTTCTCCTGTGTGTCGACGCACGCGCCGTCGCACGGAGTGAGCGGAGCGGTACACGCGCCACCGGTCCCGCCGCCGGTCGACGTGCCGCCGCTCGACGTGCCGCCGGTGCCGGCGCTGCTCGAACCGCCGGCCGTGACGGCGCCTCCGGCGCCGCTCGTGGAACCGCCGCTGCCGCTCGCGGCCGCCGAGCCACCGCTCCCCGTCGAAGCGTTGCCCGTCGCAGCGGCGCTCGTCGAAGCGTTGCCGCCCACGCCGGAAGCGCCGCCGTCCACGCCGCTCGTGCTGGAGCACGCGGCGGCGATGATGAGCGCGGCGCTCGCGAGGAGGAAGCCGCCGGCTGCGCTCGAGATGGCGTAAGACCGATCGTGAGGCGTATGCGACATGTTCGACTCCTCGGCCGTTTCGACCGGCCCGCTCAGCTCGGATCGAGCAGCCCGCGCAGCTGCGCCGGCAGAATACGGTATTCCCGCCGGCAATAGTCACAGGCTATTTCCAACACTTCCCCATCGCGGAGCAGGTCTTCGATGTCGGCGCGTCCGAGCGCGGCGAGCGTGGAAAGGACTCGCACTTCGCTGCACCAACAGCCGAAGCCCACGCTGCTCTCGCCGAGCTCCGTGAACGGCATGTCGAAGAGGAGCCCCTGGACCCAAGCCCGCGGCGAGAACGCGCCGGAAAGCTCCGTCTCCATGGGCGCGAGCCCGCTCAGGCGCTCCGTCAATTGACTGAGGGGTTCGCGACCTACCTCGGGCAAGAGCTGCACCATGTAGCCGCCGGCTTGCTGCACCGCGCCCGCCGCGTCGCACACGCAGCCGACCGTGAGCATGCTGATGACTTGCTCGGAAGTCTGCATGTACGCCATGAGCGCCTCGGACACGGTGCCCTGCGCCGGCACTTCCACGACCCCCTGGTTGATACGACCTCCAGGGAGCGAACGCATCACGCGAAGCGTCGCGCCGTCCTTGAGGTCGACGCCGTCGGCGCCTCGGCTCAGGTGGACGAGCCCGCGCGTCTTCCCGGAAGGGTGCGAATCCGCGACGACGCTGGCCCGGCCGTCACTCGTCTTCAGAATGTTTTGCACGCGAAGCTGCGGGGCCATCGTCTCGCGGAACAGCACGGCCGCGGTCAATAGCTCGCCGAAGCGCCGCGCCGTATTGCCGCGCGCATCCTGAGAACGCGCGGCTCCCTTGACCGTGTCCGTAGTGCGCGTCGCGATGATGCGAAACGCGCCGTCGTCCGTCATGACGCGCAGCACGCTGTCGTGGGAGAGGCCGGCGAAGCTTTGCACGTGGCGTGAAGCGTACCGCGCTCCAGCGGGTCGGGCCAGCGGCCGAAGCGCGGGCGCTTCTTTCTGGAGCGTTTCGCAATCGGGCGTCCGCGCGCCCGTCTCGCACCGGCACACCGTGGAGCGCGGATCACTCACCGGACGAGATGCCGAGCGGCACGACGCTACGAGGACTGGGAGTCGTCGTCCCCGAGCTCTTCGGCAGTCAGCGGGCGCGACAGGCAATAGCGCTCCTCGAGCCAGTTCATGAGATCGATCTGCTTGCAGCGCTTGGAACAGAATGGGCGCGGCCCGAAATCTTCAGGTACGTCGCAGACTTTGTGGCAGATGGGGCACTCGACGCGCACGCAGGGCAGCATACCACGCGCCGCCGTCCGTCGCGCCTCAGGGCCCCTCGTCACGCGCTTTCACGCCGGGCTCGAATGGGGTAACTAGGCCGCTGATGCCCAAGGATCTCCTGTTCGAAATCGGCGTGGAGGAACTGCCCGCGTCCTTCGTGGACGCGGCGCTCAGCGCATTGCCCGGGCTCGCGGAGCGACGTTTCGCCGAGCTCAGGCTCGAGCACGGAGCCATTCGAGCCTTCGGAACCCCGCGCAGGCTCGCACTCTTCGTCGGTGCCGTGGCCGAGAAGCAGGCGGATCTGGACGAGTCCGTGCAGGGGCCGCCCGCGAGAGTGGCATTCGACGCCGAGGGTCGTCCCACGCCCGCCGCCCAGGCGTTTGCGAAGAAGCTCGGCGTCGACGTTGCGGCACTCGGGACGGTCGAGACCGAAAAGGGAAGCTACGTCGTGGGGCGCCGCCGCGAGAGCGGCAGGGAAGCGTTCGAGCTCTTGTCGCCGGCACTGGCACGAATCGCGGGGGAGATTCCCTTCCGCAAGTCGATGCGCTGGGGCGACGGCGCCGTCGCCTTCGGCCGCCCGGTGCGCTGGTTGGTCGCGCTGTTCGGCGACGACGAGCTACCGGTCGAGTTCGCGGGCCTCTCCGCCTCGCGCATATCTCAGGGGCATCGCTTTCTCGCCCCCGACGCGATCGAGCTCTACCAGGCGGAAGACTATCTCTCGGTTTTGCGCGACCACCACGTCGTCGTCGACCCGGAGGACCGGCGCCGGCTCATGCTCGAACGCCTGCACGCCGCTGCGCGGTCGATCGGCGGCGAGCTCATCGAGGATCCGTTCTTGGTTGCGGAAAATAGCTCGCTGGTCGAGGAGCCCCACGTCGTCATCGGTTCCTTCGACGAGGCGTTCCTGGAGTTGCCCGAGCGCGTGATCTTGGAGGTCGCGAAGGGGCACCAGCGCTATTTCGGCGTGCGCGAGCAGAACGGGCGTCTGTTGCCGCGCTATCTGGCCGTCGTGGGCACGGCGCTCAAGCCCAAGAACATCGTGCGCGGCAACGATCGCGTGATGCGCGCGCGGCTTGCGGACGCGCAATTCTTTTATCGAGAAGACCTACGCACTCCGTTGCAGGATCGCCGTAGCGCGCTCGACGGCGTCGTCTTCCACAAGCGTCTCGGGACGTTGGGCGAAAAGGTGACGCGGCTACAGCGACTCGCCGGCCTCCTGGGCGCCATGGCGGAGATGCAGGGCACGTCGCTCGAACGCGCCGTGCTCGCCGCGTCCTTGTGCAAAAATGACCTCGTTACACTCATGGTGGGCGAGCTGCCCGAGCTTCAGGGCGAGATGGGGCGCGCGTACGCGTTGGCTCAAGGCGTTCCCGCGGAGGTCGCCAACGCGCTTTCCGAGCACTACCAACCGCGCGGGGCCGAGGACGCTCCACCGGCGTCCGATATCGGTGCTCTGGTGGGGCTCGCCGACCGTCTCGATACGCTCGCCGGATGTTTTGCGATCGGCCTCGCGCCTACCGGCGCCGCGGACCCGCTCGCGCTGCGGCGCGCCGCGATCGGCCTCTTGAAGATCTTGCTGGCGAAGCGCTGGCCCCTGGGAATGAAAGCGTTGATCGAGCAAGCGTACGACGGCTTCGAGGGCGTCAAGCTCGACCTCGACCGGGAGGCGT
The DNA here is from genome assembly GCA_036393455.1 of Polyangiaceae bacterium. Lineage (GTDB taxonomy): Bacteria > Myxococcota_A > Polyangia > Polyangiales > Polyangiaceae > DASWGX01. The sequence goes on along the minus strand of DASWGX010000133.1, from coordinate 59 downwards.
GCGCGCTCAGGCTCGGTGAGTTCGTTCAGCACCGGCTCCGCGGCGTCCTGCAGGCGTCG
>DASWGX010000132.1:0-7128 GCA_036393455.1 Polyangiaceae bacterium | reverse complement strand
TGCGTGAGGCCGCCGCCCGCGCGGAGGAAGAGAAGGCGGCCAGCGAAGCCCTTGCCAACGCCGAGCGCGCCGCGAACGAGCACATCCTCTTGGCCGACCGTGCGGAGCGCGCGGGCCAGGGAAGCCGAGTGCTGTACGAAGCCGCGGGCGCGGCCCGCGCGCACATCGACGCGCGGCGCGAATGGGTCAAGCATCAAGAGTCCAAACGGCTGGAGCGCGAAGGCGTGGCGCGCGATCTGCGCCGCCAGATAGAGGAACTCAGGGCACAGCTTGCCCGGTACGCCGAGGCGCTCGAGGAAGATCTCGCGAGCGGACGCGAGAAAGTCGCGGCCCGCGCGCGGGAAGGGTTCGCGTACGAGCGCGCCTACCAGGACGCGAGCAGCGTGCTCGTCTCGCATTTGAAGGGCCGTCCCGAATGCCGCGACCTTTTGAACGAGCTCACCTCGAGCAACGCGGGCGCGAACAACGCGCAGCCCGAAGTCAGCGTCGCCCGCTCGCACGCCGCAAGTCTCTGACCGCGCGGCCGTTGGGCGGCGAGCTACTGCGGCAGGCGAGTGCCGAGAAAGGCTCTGAGCCGCACCAGGCTCTTCTCGTCGCGCAAGAACGTCGGAGGGCCGTAGCTCTCGGCCCAGGCCGCGACGTCGCGAACGAGCTCGTTCCGGACCTCTGCATCCTGGACGATGGCTTCGACGCTGCGGCCGCGCGCCGTGGTTTGCGACAGCCCGGCCTCGTACCGCTCCAGCCGAGCGTAGTCCGAGCCGAGAAAGTCCCGAATCAGCGCCGTGTCCGAGCCCAGCCGCTCGAGCGTCGCGCCGCGATCGCCGAGCTCGTCCCCGCCGGCCGCCCGGGCGTGCGCCGCGGCTACGCGCAGAATGAACGCGTCGTCGAGGAAGCCGAGATCTTCGATGCCGTCGGGCACCAAATCGAGAGATTTAAACAGATAGTTGAGCGCGCCGGCCAGGTGCTGGCGCGCCGCGAGGGGAAGCTCCTCCGCGCCAAGCACGGATGCGAGCTCGCGAGCGTCGGCAGCCAGGCTCTTGAGCCACTCAGGGAATGCGTCCAGGCACTTGCTCTCGATTTCACCCATGTGACGTCACCTCGCGGCGTTAACTACCAAATGGCGGGCTTGGGGGGAACCCCGCGCGACGCCGAGGCCGCGGCTTTCGTCAGCCGCGGGCACAAGATTCGAAGCGCGTTCTCGGACATGATTGCCCTGACGGCTTCCGTCGCGAGCCCGGCGTCCGAGAGAGCGCGGGCAAGGCGTGGAAACGCCGCGACGTCCGAGAGCTCGGGCGGCGGACGTATGTCGCCCTCGAAGTCGGAGCCGATGGCGACGTGGCTCACGCCGGCGATGCGCACGGCGTAGCGGACGTGCTCGACCACGTCCGCCAGCGTCGCCGCGCGGCCGCGCGCCAGGTACGGCGCGTGGAAATTGATTCCGATCACCCCTCCGGTGCGGGCGATGCCCCGGAGCTGCGCGGCGCTGAGGTTGCGCGGATGCCCCGCGAGCGCGCGTACATTGGAGTGCGTCGCGACGACGGGCTTGCCGAGCTCGCCAGCGATCGCCAAAACGTCCGCGAGCGCGCGATCGGAGGCGTGCGAGACGTCCACGAAGCCGCCGGCCGCGTAGACTCGACGCGTGACGGCGCGCCCGGCCGTCGTCAGCCCACCGCGCGCCGCCCCCGTCGCGGAGCCTGCAAGCGCGTTGTCGTAACTGTGAACCAGGCCGAACGACCGCACACCGCGAGCGACCCACCCAGGTACGTCCTCCAGATGGTTAGCCAGAGGGGCGGCTCCTTCGAAAGCGAGCCAGGTGCGCACCTCGGCGCTACCGCAGCCGGGCAACCCGAAGGGCGGGGTCGTCGCCAGCGCCTCGAAGACGCGCGCGTAGCTCGCCTCGAGATCCTGGCGTCGCGGACCGTCGGGACCGACCTGACGCGGCGCGTAGAGCGGAAGCACGACTCCCACGACGCCGGCGCCGGCGAGCTTCTCGGCCGGATACTGGCCGGTACCGGCGGAGAAAGGCCGACCGCGATAGACGTATTGGTACGGCAGGTCGACGTGAAGGTCGACCACGTCGAAAGCGAGAGGGCTCGCGCCGACGCCGCCGGGCAGGGCGCCGAGCAAGACGGCGGCGGCGACGCCGAGCTCGGTCAACGAGCGACGGAAACGCCGGAAACGACGCCAGAGAGTCGGACCTTCGCGGGATACGACATCGACGTTCAAGCGTTGAGTCTCAGGAGTACCCGGGCTCGTTGCCCTTCCGCCACTTGATGTTGCAGCCGATGCTCGGCTTTTGGTCACCTGCCGGCGCTCGACCTGCCGCCACGGCTTCGACGGCGGCACGCAGATCTTCGCCGGTCACCGCTATTCCGTTCCCGGGACGGCTCGAGTCGAACTGCCCGCGGTACGCGAGCTTCCCGTTGCGATCGAACACGTAGAAGTCCGGCGTGCAAGCGGCACGGAACGCCTGGGCCACGGCCTGCGTCTCGTCGAAAAGGTACGGGAATGCATAGCCGACCTCGCGCGCACGTTCAGCCATCTTGGCCGGACCGTCCTCGGGGTGTGACGTGACGTCGTTCGCGCTGATTGCCACCACCTTGACGCCTTTTTCTTCGCAGTCGCGCCCGAAAGCCGAAAGCTCGCTTTGGATGTGAACGACGAAGGGGCAGTGGTTGCAGATGAACGCCACGACCGCCGTCGAGCCGTCGAGCTCCGTCGAGCTCACGGTCCGATCGGAAACGGTATCGCGCAACGAGAACGCCGGCAGCTGCGTACCGAGCTCCAACATCTGGGAAGGGGTCCTTGCCATGGTTTCGCTCCTTTCGCCTGAAGCAGGGTCTTAGCGCCCTCGTGGTGTCTTGCCAACACCGCCGCTCCCTTTCACTCTGCGGCTGGCACTCGTTCACTCTGCAGCTGGCACTCGTTCACTCTGCAGCTGGCACTCGCTCGGGCAAGCGCAGGACCGATTCCGCCGCGTCCGGGTAATACAGCGCCGCGTACGCCGCCCTGCTCGCCAGCACTCGCTTGGTGTAGCGACGTGTCTCGCGAAACGGAATCTGCTCGACCCAGAGGTCGAACTCGGCTCCCGGCCGGTCGGCGACCCAGCGGCGCGGCCGGCCCGGGCCCGCGTTGTACCCTGGGATCGCGAGGAGAGGCTGGTTCGAGAAGCGTCGCGTCAGCTCTCCGAGCACGCGGCAGCCGAGCGGAATGTTCACCGCCGGGCTCCTGAGCGCGGCGGGTGACGACGGCAAGCCGAGCTTCTTCGCCGCGTGGCGCGCGGTCGGCTCGATGAGCTGCATCAAGCCGTAGGCGTCGGCCGGAGACACCGCGTCCGGATCGAACGCCGATTCCTCGCGCATCACGGCGTAGGCCAAAAACTCGTCGATGCCGTTCTGCCCGGCGAAGCGCGCCACCAGCGGAAGATACGGACGCGGAAAGGCGAGCTCCCACGCGCGGACCCAGTCGCCCACGGGCCAGTGTTCGAGCCAGTCCGTCAAGAGGCCGCGTACCACCGCGTGCGACAGGCGCGTGGAACCGGCTTTCTCGTAGAGCAGCGCCACCGCCCAAAGCACGCCCGGCGCCGACTGCCGCTCGAGCAGCCCCGACCAGTCGAGCTCGCGGCGCGCGAGCTCGACTTCGCCGAGGCGGAGCAGCTCGAGCGCGCGCCGAAACGCCGGCGTGTCGAACTCCGGCCGATGCTCGAAGCGAAATGCTCCGTTGGCGACGCGATCGCGCGCGCGCGCCATGGCGCCGCGCGAAAGCTCCGGGTCCATCGCCAGGAGGCGCGAGTGCGCCGCAAGCATGTAGTACGAGAACGGCAGCTCGGTCACGACTTCTTGGAGCAGCTCGAGGCCGCGCGCAATGTCTCCCGTTTCCATCAAGGCACGCGCCAAGAAGTAGCGCTCGCGGCCCGCGAAATCCGAACCGCGGGTGCGATCGGTGGCCTTCGCCAGCTCCGCCGCGGGCTCGAGTACACGCGCCGCCCCACCCCAGTCCACCTTCTCGAGGCGGCGCAAGGCGAGCTCGAACACGCCGTCGAGCGACATGTCGCCCGCGGGGTAGTCGACGAGCATCGTCGAGAGCAGCTCGGTAAAACGCGCTTCGTCGCCGAGTTCGAGATAGCTCATCGCGCCGCGCAGGCGCGCGTCGTCGGCCAGGCGGTGCTCACCAGCGCGTCGTTCGAGCTCGGCGAAGAGGCGCGTGGCCTGCGCATAGCGCCGGTCGCTCTCGGCGTACTTGCCGGCGAGGTACAGGGCGCGCGCCGTGTAGTCGGTATCGACTTCGCAGCGAGCCGCCGGTTCGATCAGTGCGTCGGCGGCGCGACCCCACTGTCTTTTCGAGGCGAGCGCCTTCGCGTACAGGATCGCCGCTTCGCAGCCCGGCGTCTCGAAGCGTCGATCCCCGAGGTGCGCCAAAAACTCCGCCGCCTGTCGCTCCACGGCGTCGACCTCTTCACGCGCGAACAGCCCCTGCAGCAGCGCGAGCTCCTCGCCGGGGTCGGGCAACAAGAGCTGCGCGCGCCGCTCGGCCGGCAATGCGGCGAGAGCGCGCGTTTCGAGTGCCGTCGCGCGCTCTTCCAGCGACTTCAGGCCCGTGCGCGCGCGGCGCGCCAGGCGCAACGCTTCGACGGCGCTCCTTGCGTCCGTGGACGGCGCCGGACCTCCTCGGCCGTCCGGAGACGCCTCGAGCAGGAGCTCGGCGAGCTCCAAGCGCGCCGCCGCGGCTGCTTCCACTTCTTTCTCGACGTCGAGATACTCACGAAACTTCCGAATCGAAAGCGAGCGCCGTCGGGCCAAGGCGGCCGCCCGAGCCGTAGCGGCGAGAAGCGGCGGCGCGAGGCCGCCCTCGGCCGGCACGCTTTGCAGGCGCGCGAGCGCCGCGTCGAACCGACCTTGCTCGAGCAGCATGCGCGCGGCGCCGTAGCCAGCGTAGTCGGAGAGCGGCCAGGTTGCCGCCGCGGCCGCCTCGTACGAGCGCGTCGCGGCGACCCGATCGCGGACACGCTCTTGTAGCAGCGCGAGGAAGAACCAGCGGCGCGCCGTTTCCGCGTCGCTCGGCGCCGACGCTCCGAGATCCGCTTCGAGAACTTTGGCGGCCATCGCGTGATCGCCCCGGTCGGCGTAGGGCCGTACGTTTTTCAACTCCGGCGTCGCGATGAGAAGCTCGAAGTCCTCGAGCGAAAGCGGCAACGGCGCAGGCGGCTCCGGCGCACTCTCCGGGCCGGCGTAGGGCAGCGCCGGCGCGAGCAGCGGAGCCTGCGTAGGCCGGTGCCCGGCGCAGGTCGCCGCGAGCAGTAGCCACAGCAGCCGGAGCGCGCGCTCCGCCTTCACGACCGCCCTCGGCGCGCGGCGAACGTGTCCGCGGCGGCTTCTTCGGCGGCGCGCTCCAGGGTTCGCTCTTGATCCTCCGAAAATGCGCGACGGTGCCGCTCGAGAGCGCCGGACTCTCCATGACGCTGCTCGAGAACCTCGCGCGCTCGAGCTTCTCCACGCAGCGACGCCTCCAGCTTTTCCGAGCGGACCTTTTCTTCGTCGCGAGCCTCGTGCACGCGCGAACGCGCGGCGGCATCCCACGCCGCGGCCTGCTCCAGATCCGCCGCCTTGAGACGGCCTGCCTCGAGCTCACGCCGCTCGAGCAGGCGGCGGTGCTCGACTTCCGCCTCGACCCGACCTCGTTGGTCTCGAGCCCTGGCGTGCGCATCTCGCGCTCGCGTCACGTCGCGCGAACGCGCCCCGAGCTCGAGCGCGCCGTCCTCGAGCTTCTTCCGGCGCAGGCCTCGCAATGCCTCCAAGGGATAACGCCGCTTCACCAGCGAGAAGGTAGCGCATCCCGCGTCCGAGAGCGACTTCATGGCGACGCGAGCGCGCGTGTTAGCCTCGCGCCACTCCGATGTCTCCCGCCAAGGAAAGCTCTCTGCTGCCGGCAGCCGACGCGAGCGAGAAACGCTTCGGCACTTTTTCCGGAGTCTTCACTCCGAGCATTCTCACCATCCTGGGCGTCGTCATGTACCTCCGGTTCGGGTGGGTCGTCGGCAACGCGGGTCTCTGGGGCGCGCTCGCCATCGTGCTGATTTCCCACCTCATCACCGTTTCGACCGGTCTCAGCGTTTCGAGCATCGCGACCAATCGTAGCGTGGGCGCCGGCGGCGCCTACTACATCATCAGCAGGTCGCTCGGCGCACCGGTCGGTGCCGCCGTCGGCATTCCGCTGTTCTTGGGACAGGCGCTCAGCGTCAGCTTCTACGTCGTCGGCTTCTCCGAATCTCTCGGCGAGCTCGTTCCGTCCGTTTCAGAGCGCTGGCTCGGCAGCGGCGTGTGCCTTTTGCTGACGTTGCTTTCTCTCAAGAGCGCCGTCTTCGCGATCAAGATTCAATACGGCGTCATGGCGCTCATCGGCGTTTCGCTGGTGTCGTTCTTCGCCGGAGGCCGGGCGCCGGCGCCCGAGGCACAGGCCGTACCCGCCAGCGTGGCACCGTTCTCCGAAGTCTTTGCCGTCTTCTTTCCGGCCGTCACCGGAATCATGGCGGGCGTGGGGATGAGCGGCGATCTCAAAGACCCGCGTCGCTCTCTGCCGCGCGGAACCATGCTCGCAATCTTCGCGGGCTTCGTCGTCTACGCGAGCTTTCCGTTCATGTTGAACGGCCACGCGACGCGGAGCGAGCTCATCCACGACAGCCGCATCGTGTGGCAAATCGCACGCGTCCCCGAGCTCATCTACCTGGGCGTATGGGGCGCCACACTGTCGAGCGCGGTCGGCAGCTTGCTCACGGCGCCGCGCACGCTGCAAGCGTTCGCCGGTGACGGCCTGGCGCCGCGCGTGCTCTCGCGCGGCCACGGCCCTTTCAACGAGCCGCGCTTCGGGATGCTCGTCACTTTCGCGCTCGCCGAGGCGGGCATTCTCCTCGGCGATCTGAATTCGATCGCGAACCTGCTCACGATGTTCTTTCTCGCCACCTACGGTTTGACCAACCTCGCTTGCGGCCTCGAAAAATGGGCCGCGAGCCCGAGCTTTCGCCCGGACTTCCGGGTACCGGCGTGGGTCAGCCTGGCCGGCGCATTCGCGTGCTTCTACGTGATGAGCGTCATCGACCTTCTGAGCATGGCGGCGGCGCTGGTGCTGTGCGGC
>DASWGX010000131.1:0-6892 GCA_036393455.1 Polyangiaceae bacterium | reverse complement strand
CCGGCACAGACCCGACCCGCGTAGCGAACCCTCGCTCCGAAGAGCCGGATGCGGGAATTCCGCACGTCCGGATCCGTGGGAGCCCCCGGCGGGCAACCGCCGGGGGCCACCCGACCACTCCTTCTTCCTGGGCCGCGCCGGCGCACGGCCCCTCCCACCGATCGAGAGTGAGGGCGCGCGGGCCTTGATCGTCGCCGCTGCCGGGCGGGCGTATAGTATATGGTCGGTCGGAGCCCATCCGGCACGTGCCACCCCCTTGCAGCGGCGGTCCCCCGGCGTGCAATCGAGCCTCAATCGTTCAGATCCTCTCAAGGACGCCGCGGCGTCGACCGCCGCCGACGAGTCGGCGGGCGAGCCGGAGAATCTGCGCCTCGTCGCGATGATGAAGAGCGACCCCGGTAACGCGGTCGAGCTCCTCTACGCCCGATTCTCGAACGACGTGAACCGCCTGGTGTGGCGGTTGCTCGGCGCCGACCCCGATCACAGCGATATCGTCCAGCAGGTTTTTTTCAAGGTGATGCGCCACGGCCATCGCCTGCGCGAGCCGAAGAAACTGAGGGCATGGGTTCAGTCAATCACCGTGAACACGGTCTACGAAGAGCTGCGGAAGCGGGACGTCCGCCGGCTGTTCGTTCGGCAGTGGCCCGTCGGCGTACACCCGGACCTGGTTCACGACGTCGAGGCGCGCGATGTCGTGCTCCGCGTCCGCTCGCTCATCGAGAGGCTGCCCGCCAAGGAGAGGGTCGTTTTCGTTCTGCATTTCGTGGAGGAACGCACCCTCAACGAGGTGGCGGAGCTCTGCGGGTACTCGGTGGCTACCGCGAAGCGCCGCCTCAAGGCCGCAAATCGACGCTTCGAATCTCTGTTGACCAAGAACCCCGACCTTGCCCGTCTGTTGACAGAGAGAGAGAGCAAGCCATGATCCCCCGAGCTCAAGCTGTAGGCCAGGCGTTCGCCCGGGCGCTCGGCGCCGGCCCTCGTCGAGGCACGCTGGCCAGCCAGAAGCTGGAGATTCGGGCCATGGCGGCCCGTCGGGGGCGTCGGTCGGCGGCCCTCTTGGCATGGCCGGTCGCGACGGCGTTCGCGGTAGCCGCGGTGGCCGCGGTCATTCTCGCCGGTTGGCCGCGCGAGCTCCTGAACGCGCCCGCGTTGCGGGCCGAATTAGACGGGAGGCCGGTCGGCGACCACGCAAGCTTGACGACGGACGCAGCCGCGGTGAAAAAGCTCGAGTTCTCGGACGGCAGCAAGATCGTCCTCCAGCGTTCCACGGCTGCTGAGCTCGCGGCGCTCAGCGACGATCGCGCCCAGCTGACGCTCACGCGCGGCCGCATCAGCGCCAGCATCGAGAAAAAGTCCGGTGTAACCTGGACGGTGGCGGCCGGCCCATACGCCGTGCGGGTCGTAGGGACGCGGTTCGGCGTCGGCTGGGATGCCGCGCGGCAGCGGCTCGAGGTCACGGTCGAGGAAGGGCGAGTCCGGGTTTCCGGCGGCGATCTGCCGCGCGAAGGCGTCGCGCTCGACGCTGGGGGCAAGCTCGAGCGTCACTACGTCGCGCCGCGTCGTACCGAAGCCGCGGGCCCGGCTGAAACGGCCGACCGAAGGTTGGAGTCCGAGCCAGCCTCGGCCGAGGAACCGTCGGCGCCTGCCCCTGTAGCGGCTGCCCGGCCCCGAACGAGCGATGCGCCGGTTCCGGCCGAGGAGGCATCCGCGCCGTGGACAGCGCTGGCCGAGAAAGGCCGCTACGCCGAGGCGCTCGCCACGGCCAAAGGGCTCGGCTTCGAGCGCTTACTGGCCGAGCTTTCCCAGAACGACCTGCTCATGCTGGCAAACACGGCGCGATACAGCGGGGACGCGGCTCTGGCTCGCAGGACGCTGCTCCGGCTCCGCCAGCGCTTCGCCGGCACGGCGGCTGCGCAGCTTGCGACGCTCTATTTGGCGCGCGTGGCGGAAGACATGGATAGGAATCCTCGAGAAGCCGTCCGGTGGCTCCACGACTTCTTGCGCGAGTCTCCGACAGGTGATTTGGCCGCGAGCGCACGGGCCAGCCTCATGAGCATCCTCGTGGCGTCGGGGGATTCGGTGCGGGCTCGCGCGGTGGCGGAAGACTACCTGCGCCATCACCCGAGCGGTCCCCACGCGAGCAAAGCCCGTTCCTTGCTGGAGCAGACCAGGTCAAGATGACGCGCCATGAGGCGCGTCTGGGTGCTCGCGTGCGTCGTCGCCCACTTGCTGCTCGCGGGTGAGGCCATGGCGCTCGAGCGCCGGGTCGTCGTGTTGCGCCCGCGCGAGCTGCCGGCTGCGGCGTGGCCGCAGGGAACCCAAGCCGTCATCGCCGAGCTTGCGCTCGGCGACTACGAGCTCCGGGTCCAAAATAGCGGCGCCGCCGATCTCGCGACGCTCTTCCGCGAGCTCGAGAGCGCCGCGGCGGAACCGGAAACGGTCGGCGCGGTCGCCGTGATGCGTCAGGGTCCACTCGGCATCGCTTACGTCAGCGTGCGCGACGGCGACGGGCCCGTGCGCGTGGAGTACGAGGTCCAGGCCGGCGCGGTCGCCGAGGGCGCCGTCGCGCTGCGCGTTCGCGAGCTGTTGCGCCTCGGGCATCTGGAGATCCCGCGCGAACCGCAAACCGACGCGGGAGCGCCGGAGGCTCCGCCGCCGGTTCCAGCGAGGAACCGGATCCTCGGCTGGATTGGAGGCGGTGCCGCGTTCAGCTCCAGCGCGGGACTGCTCGGCGGTGTGCTGGCGCTCGGAGTGCGAGTGCCCTTCGGCGATCCCCTGGCGTTCGACGTCACGATGGCGCTCTCGCCGGTCGGCGGAAGCGTCGATACGGCCGCGGGCGGCGTCGAGGTTCACGCGCGTCAGGCAACGGTCCATCTGGTGGTCGTTCCGTGGTCCAATCGCAGCCAGAGCGTGGGTTTGGGGGCGGGAGCGGGAATGCTCTGGGTTTCGGAGTCGGCCGTGCCGAACGCCGGCTTCGAGGCGCGCCGCGACTCGACGGTGGTCGCGCTGCTTTCGGGTCGCGCAACCTGGACGGGGCGCTACGGCGACGTCGGCATCATGGCTCTGCTCGAGACCGGCTTGGCCGTCCCGGCCGTGACGATCCGCGCCGACGATACGGAGCTCGCGCGCGTCGGGCGTCCCTGGACGTTGGCGCTCGGCGGGCTCGGATGGGCGTTCTGACGTAAGCGGTTCGGGCCTACAGTTGACCGGCGATGCCCACGGAAAGCGCTATCATGGGTCGGTCGAGCACGGCGACCTCGCGTTCGGCGACGCGCACGGCCGGCGCGTTCGGGGCGACGCTCGCGGCGAGACTCAGGTAGCTACCGAAAGCCGGCCAAAGCCAGAAAACCGAACCTGCGCGTGCCGAAACGCAAAGACCGACATGGTCTTCGCTGCGGCCGATGAACGTCGGAACCGCTTGCCCGACGATCGCGTGCTCCGCCACGCCGATGCCGAGCGTGCCGAACAGCTCGACGGGCGGCACCGGTTCGAAACGCGCTCCGAAATGGGCTTCCAGCGAGCGGCGTTTCACTTCCACGAGCCCGGCAGGTTCGCTGAGACGAAGGGCCGAAAAGCCGCTCTCGGCGACGATGCCGTAAAGGCTCCACCCGTGAGCCAGCCACGCTCCGGCTTGCACGCCCGCGCTGACGGCCGCCGCGCGCGGCTGATACGCGAGCTCCGGCCCCGCCCAGAAACGGAACCGCGTCGAATCCAGTGAATCGGCAGGGTGCTCCGGCTCCCGCGGGCGGTCGCCAAGCGGCGGTGCACCGAGGCGCGTGAAGCCGCTCACAGCGGGTGGAATGGCGCGATGAGCGTTCTGGGCGTGCCGCGCCGATTCGAGCATCGCGGCTCGCAGCGCCTCCACGGCCCGCACGGCGATCACCTCCGCGTCGCCGTGTGGCCGGCGAAGGTCCATGCTCTGCTCGACGGGAAGGGCGGCGCCCGGTGCGTAGGCGCGAATGCGAACTCGCCTGCCGGAATGATCCAAAACCAGCATGCCGAACAGATTTTCCTCGAGCGATGGCACTGTGCTCGAGGCGACCCGCTCCACGCGGATCGTGAGGCCCACGGCTGCGAGCTCGCCGCGAGCTCGCACGATCGCTTCGTCGAGCAGATCGTCTGCGTGCGCGACTTCTACGATGAGAACCTGGGCAGTCTCGCTGGCGAGCGCGCGCGCGGCGAGCAGGGCCATGGTCAACACGGCGGCCAGAGCCGCCGAACGCCGATGCCCGCCGAAACCCACGCTTCAGTCTTCCGCGAGCAGCGCCCGCGCAGTGCCCGCGTAGCTTCCGTCCGGGAACCGCGCCAAATACTCGCGCGCTGCCTTGCGGGCGGCGTCGCGGCCGTGCCGCCGCTGGGACAGCGTGAGTCTGCGTCCCGAGGCTTCCGCGGCGTAGACGCCGCGGGGCGACTCGGCGAGGTAGGTATTGAGCCAGGTGAGTGCCTGATCGAGCTTGCCGCGATCTTCGTAGGCTCGGCCGAGGAAGAACGCCGCCTGAAGACCCACGCGCTGGGCCGGGAAACGTTGCCGAGCCGCGTTCCAAGCCGAAATCGCCAGATCGGCGTGGCCGCTGTAGCGCGCGGCCTGAGCAAAGGCCTGGACCTGGCGCGCCGAGCCGGACTCCAAGAGGCCGGCGACGCCCAGGGACTGCGCCTGTCGGACCACCTCTTCGAACCGACCCTCAGCGACCAGCGCGTCCCAGTCCGCGGGCGCGGCAGCCTGCGGGATGCGAGGCGAGACTCGAGGAGGGACGGCGGCGCCATCGCGTGCGGCGAGCTTGGACGGCTCCGCCGCGGAGCTCGAACTCTCGGGAGCCTCGGGCGGGGGTGCTTCGGTGCGAGCGGTCACCTCCGGCGCTGGCGAAACCGCCACGCGCTGCCCGGCCGCGACGTAGCGATCGAAGCGATCGGGCCCGGTGACTCGGACCTTGCCTTCCGTCACATCGATGGAAAACGAATTGGAATCGGGATCGTACGCCAGAGAAAAGCGTGTACCGATGACTTCAACGTCATAGGAACCGGCGCGGAAGAACCACGCCGAGCGCCGTTGAGGTCGAACGTGGGCCGTCAACGAGCCGCGCGACAAGCGCACGCGCGCGGAGTGCTCTCCCGCGATGGCCACGTTGACCGCGGCTCCGGGTGCGACCTCCACGGTCGTCCGATCGGAGAAGGTGATGAGAGCCGGCTCGCGGCCGGCGACGATCGCGCCCTCCTTTGCCACGGCACCGGTGAGCGCGAACTCGAGCGGCGCGGGTCTGACCCACCCCCACACGAGTGCCACACAGGCCAATGCCACCGCGCCGGCGAGCCAGGCCCAGGCGCGCGGCCCTTCGGGCATGGCGCGTGCCTGGAGTCGGGCCAGTCGGGTCAGTTGAACGTGCTTCCATGAGCGGTCTGCCTCGTTGCGCGCGCGGCGCGAGGCGTGCTCGTCTGCCAGCGAACGGAACACCTTCGCGATCTGCTGTTCCGTGACGGGAGCCCGGCCTTCAGGCACTCTTGCCTCCTGTTCGCTCCCGTATGTAATCGGCGAGCAACGCGTTGCGGCTGACGCGTTTCAAGACGTGGCGGTTCGCCCGCTGCACACGGCGCTTGGCCGTGGAGTACGAGACGTTGAGCGCCTCGGCGATTTCCGCCACCTGCATGCCTTCGAGGCTATGCAGCACGAACGCGATTCGGTACTCGGCGCTGAGCTCGTTCAAAATCCGATTCAGGTGGATCAACGCAGCCTTGGCCTTGGGGTCGTCGGGGCTCGCTTTTTGCTCGTAGTCCGAGAGGGCGCCCGAGAGCTTGTGGAAGAATTCGCGACGCCGGCGCCGGCGAGTCTCGCGGCGCGCTTCGTTCATGGTGATCGAGACGAGGTAGCTGCGGACTCCGCCGGCCGACTTGATGCGGTGCGCGTTCTCGAAAAAGGTCAGGAAGACCTCGCTGACCAGGTCCGCGATCTCTGCGTTCGGCCCGAGTGACTTGATGAGGAGACCGTGTACGAGGGAGTGAAACTCGTCGAAGGCGCGTTGTTGCCACTCCGCGGAGTTGGTGCGGATGGCCGTGTGAAGCCCGAGCTCGTCCGCGGTTGCGGGACGTTCGGATTCGGTCGGCGCCGGTCGTGACACGCAGCGTAGACTAGCAGGTTCAGCCGCTGGAACGAAGCCGCGCCGGGCGGGAAAGCCGCTGGAAAGGCGGCGCAAAGGCGCGTCGTCGCCACGCCCTACGCGGCTTGAAGTCCGCCGCGCGTGCGATACGTTGCGTCGGTGAACATGCGCAGAGCTCGTCGGTGGCAGCTCCTCGGCTTACCGTTTTTCGGAGCACAACCTTTACTTTCGGCGTGTACGACGACGCCCATCGACGCGATCGTCGCGGAAACGGGCGATCCCGAAGACGGCGGGGCATCCTCGGACACGGGCGTGGATCTCGACGCGTGCTCCAGCCCAGAGCTTCTGGCCCCCGGTGTGTATCGATTGCGCGCTCGCGCAAGTCAGCGATGCGCGGGCGTGGGCTCGCCGACGACCGTGTTCGCCGAGCCGGCGTTCGATGTGGAGCTTTTCGCCGACTGCGGCGGCATGGGACGGAGCTGGGAGCTCGTCGCGGCGAGCTTCCCGCAGCAGTTTCAGCTGAGGAACCGAGCCGTCGGGTACAACTTGGATGTTCGCTCCGGTGCAACGGAAGACGGCACACCTCTAGTACTGTTCGAACCGCACGCGCTGTCCAATCAGAGATTCTTCCTTAGAGCCAGAAACGACGAATACTTCGAGATTGCACCGGCCAGCGTCGTGACACGCTGCCTCACCGAGGTGGGAGCCGGGATTCAGATTTCAGCGTGCGACTCCGACGAGCAGACCCAAGACTTCGAGCTCGTCCCGGAGGTCTGCGATTGACTCGGGCCAACGTGGTGAGC
>DASWGX010000130.1:0-2701 GCA_036393455.1 Polyangiaceae bacterium | reverse complement strand
GCGCCGCAACAACCTCGCGTGGGTGCTCAAGGACCTCGGCGAGCTCGAGCGCGCCCGGGAGCTCCTGGAGCTCGCGCTCGCGTCCGACCTGAAAAACCTCGGCGAGGACCATCCCAGCGTCGCCATCCGCCACTCGAACCTGGCCAACGTGCTCCGGGAGCTCGGCGAGCACGGGCGCGCCAGGGAGCTCCTGGAGCTGGCGCTCGCATCCGACCTGAAAAACCTCGGCGAGGACCATCCCTACGTCGCCATCGATCGCTCGAGCCTGGCCAACGTGCTCAAAGACCTCGGCGAGCTCGGGCGCGCCCGGGAGCTCTTGGAGCTGGCGCTCGAGTCCGGCCTGAAAAACCTCGGCGAGGACCATCCCAACGTCGCCATCTATCGCTTCAACCTCGCGTTCGTTCACGAGGCGGCGGGGGAGCTCGAGCGCGCGATCGCCTTGCTCGAGGTGGTGGTCCGTTCTTGGCTCTCGAGCCTCGGCAGCGAGCATCCGAGGCTCGCGTACTCGCGCGCCAAGCTCGCTTCCCTGCTCCTCCGGACGGGCCGTGCCGAGCGCGCCCGAAAGGAGATGCGCGAAGCGCTGCGCGTGGCTCGGAAGCAGCCGGAAGGAGCGCAGATGCGCGATAAGGTCGAGAAGCTCGCGGCAGGGTTCGACGGAGGGGTGGAAGAGGCGTAGGGCGTCGCGGGTGCAACGCCGAAAGGGCGCGGGTCTCGGCGATCACGAGCGCGAAGCGCGCGCGCCGGTGAGGCCTGATGGGCTTCGACTTCGGCGTTTCCTAATCCGGCATAGCCGGAACCAAAAAAGGAAGTTTCGGCACTGGGCTGTCAGGTATCAGGTATCAGGCGTCAGCCGGACTGGATCTCTTGTTCGTTCTGGTGCGCGGCGACACTCATTACCGGCTTCCGCCACACCGACATCCAAAGCGGTCCGTGCAGTCGACGATGCCATCGGAGCGCCGTGCGATCAGGTCGCCCGTCGATGGGCTCACTTTTTTTGCCCGGGATATCTTTCCTCGGGAGCGAAAAGTCGCGCGCCGATTTCGCCTGGTCCCGCTCCCCCGTGGGTACATTGCGCTAAGGTCCCGTGGCTGAGGGGTTCCATCGAAGGCTTCGCTAATGCGCCGTGATTCCCGCGTGATGTCTCCCGTCCGAAGGCGGCGCGACCGCCTATCTGCGCGCGCACTGTCTTGCTCGGGGCTATTGGCTTTCGCGGTACTTCAGGCGGCCTGCGGTTCCGAGAGCGGAGCGGGGTCGCCGAGCAGCGCCTCGGGCGCCGGGGGCGCCACCGCGGGCGCGGTTTCGGGGGCGAGCACCGGCGCGACCGCGGGCACCGGAAGCGGCGGAACCACTGGCAGCGGTGGCACCATGGGGACGACCGGCGGAGGTTCCGGGACGGGCGCCGGGGTCACGTTGGATATTACGCTGAGCTCGAAGGTCCCGACGGTGGGCATCGTAGCGTGGTCGGTGGACGCGCCGATCGACAGCGCCTACGTCGACTTCGGCCGCGATCAGGCAAGCTTCGAGTACCGGGCGCCCGTGGACCTCGCGGAGCCGAGCTACCGGACATTGCTCCTCGGCATGAAGCCGTCGACGACGTACTACGCGCAAGTCGTCGCGCAGGCGGGCGCCAGCACGTACACGAGCGAAGTGCGGTCCTTCGAGACGGGCTTTTTGCCCAATGGTCTTCCGGTGTTCGACGTCAACGACGTGAATGCGACGGCGCTCTACGCGGGCGGAGGGTTCACCGTGAATTGTACGGGGATCACGTCCGGCGGCTTCGGCGGCGGCGCCGGGCGAAGCTGGGCGTTCATCTTCGACAAGGACGCCGAGCTGGTCTGGGCGTACGAGCTCACCGAAACGGTGGTGGCCGGCTGCTCTCGCGCTCGCTTGTCCTTCGACGGCAAGTATCTGTGGTCCGGCAATTTCAGCAACGTGAGCCCCGACGGCGCGCTGATGCGCGTGACGATGGACGGCCTCGGCGAAGAGGAGAGCTACAGCCTGCCGGGGCGGAATCACGATTTCGCCGTGCTGCCGAACGGCAATATTCTCTACTTCGAGCAGCAGAACGGCGGCGGCTACACCGACGGCAGCGAAGGCCCGGACACTATCAAAGAGCTCGACCCGGAGACCGGGATGACCACCGATCTCTACGACCAGACGCGCGACTTCAACGCGCAGATCGAGGACTCGAACGGCTCTCACACGAACTACGTCACGTACGTGCCGGAGCTCGACGCCGTCTCGTTCTCGCTGCGCCATTCGAGCACGATAGGGCTCATCAGCTACCCCGCCGCGGAGCTGTTGGCGGTTTTCGGCGGGCCGATCAGCACGTTCGACATTTCGTGGGAGTTCCAGCACGGCCACCACGTCCTCGCCGACCACATTTTGATTTTCAACAACAACGGCTCGAACGGCGGCTCCAGCGTGCTCGGCTACCAGTTCGACATCGCCGCCAGCACGGCCACCGAATACTTGGATTACAGCAGCGGCAACAGCTCGGGCGCCTTCGGCGATGTGAAGGAGCTGCCCAACGGGAATGTCTTCGTGACCTACTCGACCTCGGGCGTCATGCACGAAGTGAGCCCCGAAGGCGAGCTCTTGCGCGAGATCACGACGTCGGAGTCGCTCGGCTATTCGGAGCACGTCGGCGCGCTCTACGGCTCTCCTCCGCCCTTCGGTGGCTAGTCGGAAAGGACTGATG
>DASWGX010000129.1:0-4336 GCA_036393455.1 Polyangiaceae bacterium | reverse complement strand
ATCTCGATGCGCATCACGTGGCGCTCGTCGGCTTCGCGCACGATGAAAGTGAGCCCCTTGTGGACGAAGGACGTTCCCACGGGAGGAACGCGTCCCAGCCGGAAGACGACAAAGCCGCCGACCGAGTTGTAGTCAGCGTCGGGGTCGTCGAGGTCCGTTCCCAGGTAGCTGCTGAGCTCGTCGATGGCGACGCCGGCGTCGACCAAAAGGCGTCCGGAACCGAGATCGACGATTGGCGGCTCTTCGGTGTCGTGCTCGTCGCGGATGTCCCCCACGATCTCCTCGAGCACGTCCTCCAGCGTGATGATGCCGCTGAAGCCACCGAATTCGTCGAGCACGACGGCTAGGTGCTGGCGCCCCACGCGCATGTCCCGGAGCACCGAGGAAGCCGGCTGCGTTTCGGGGACAAAGACCACCGGACGCCGCATCACGTCGGTGAGCTCGGTTTCGGCCTCGCTGTGCTCGGCGGCGACGCCGAGGACGTCCTTGACGTGCAGGACGCCGATCAGGTTGTCGAGCCGCTCCTTGAACACGGGGTAGCGTGAATGCTTGCTCTTGGCGATCACCGAGAGCACCTCCCGCACCGGCGTGTCCGCCTCGAACGCCTTGACGCGCGTTCGAGGCACCATGAGCTCGCCCGCGGTTACGTCGCGAAAATCGAGCACGTTGCGGATCATCTGGGACTGGTCGTGGGCGAGCGAGCCGTTGAGCTCTCCCTCGTGGATGATGAGCTCGACCTCGGTCTCGACGGCGCCGTTGCTCGACGCGGCCGGCGCAGAAAGCGAGCGCCCGAACCAGCCGGCGATCCAGCCGATGGGCGCCGCGAGCGGAGCCGCCAGCAGCTCGAGAGGGCGCAGCGCCAGCAGCAGAGCCGGCGCCAGCCGCTCGGCGGAGGTCATCGCTATGGCGCGACCGATTTCGGTGGGGATGCCGAAGGCGCACAGCGCGCCGAGCGCCGCGATCACCGGTCGCCAGGGTCCCCAGTGCGAGGGCAGGGATTCGGCTGCCAAGAGTGCGCTCGTCGTGAGGCCGAGTACTCGCCACGCCAGCCACCGCGCTTCGACCTGCCGCTGTGACGCCGCGTACCTTTCCAGAGCTTTGGCGCGAGATCCGCCGAGAGTCTGGGCCAGTGCAACCCGTCGCGCCGGTGAGAGTGAGCCCGCCGCCGAGCTGGCCACCGCAAAGACCGCAGCAATGAGTGCGGGTACAACCGCGACGAGGAGGTTGAGCGTCTGTTCTGGTGGTTCCGGATCCACGCGAGCTTCCGTATGGGGGCTTTCGACCCCAGACGTGAGTTATTTAGCCAACTGTCGTCGTGACGCGCAACCGGTCAATGCGAGAGCCGAAGAAAGCCGCATGAACGTGGAGCCCGCGCACTCTCCGGCCACCAAGCCGTCTCGCTCGCCGCCGTCGAGCGCCGGCCGCCGTCCCGGCGACGACCAGTTCGCCAAATGGCTCGAGCGCTCGAGGGAGCACGCTCGCATCCAAACCGAACGAGTCGAGCGTCCCGTTTGCCCGCCGCGCGGGGGTTCAGAATCGAAGGTCTCATTTCACGCTTGCACGCCGGAAGCCTTGGGCCTCGATGCTCGGGCATCGATCGGACTGGCGGACCTCGGGCATGTGCATCTGACGGACTCGAAGGAGGCTTTGGCGCGCTCGCCCGCCAAGCCGGAAGAGGACTTGCCCGCGTTGCTCGAACCGCTCGAGTTCTGCTTGGCCGTGCCGACCGGGACTGGCGCTTCGATGATGCCGGCAGCGGCAGTGCCGGCGGCGACGGCGGGCACGACGCTGCCGCTCGCGTGGCCGCTCATGGAGCGGTTGGTTCGGCGGCTCGCCCTCGGCGGCAATGGACGCAGCGGCACGGCACGAATCGAGATCGGCGCCGGTGAACTCACGGGCGCGACGTTGCTCTTGACCGCCGAAGCCGGCACCGTCGACGTCGCGGTCGAGCTTCCCGCGGGCGCCGCCCCCGGCGACTGGGAGGTGCGCCTTCGCGACCGGCTCGCGCGCTCGGGCGTTCCGGTGGGCTCGATCAGCGTCCGCTGAGTGCCAGCGGCGTCAGCCCGTGGAAAAGCCGCGAAGCACCGCAAAGCGTCCCGCGGGCCCCTCGCGGCCCAGGGCCACAACCCGCCCGGCGCCGTCGAGCCACGCTGTCACCCGACCGGGCGCCGCTTCACCGGAGGCTTCTTCGCCCGATGCTTCCAGGCTAGCCCACCGCGGCACTTCTGTAACGGGCTCAAAGGGACTCGGGGAGAAGGGGTCGGCCAAAAAGTGCTCCGGCGACAGACACTTACCCTGTCGTGCGCGCTCGGCTCCTGCTTCGCTGAGGCGCGCCACGGGAAGGCAGCGACGCGCACATTCGGCAAGCTCGATGAGCGGCGCCGCCGCTTCGAGTGGAAAGACGGCGGCCTCTTCGCATCCGAAGCTGCCGCTCGCGAGCCGGCGCAGCGCGCCGAGGTGAGCGGGGATGCCGAGCGCGCGCCCCAGATCGCGGGCGAAAGCGCGCACGTAGTATCCTTTCGAAACCTCGAGGTCGACCGTGACGGTGTCGAAGCCTCGCTCGACCATGCAGAGCGAATGCACCCGTACCGGTCGCGGCTCGAGCGCGAATTCGGTCCCCTTTCGGGCCAGGCGGTACGCGCGCACTCCGTCGACCTTGATGGCGCTGTGCGCCGGTGGGCTCTGTTGGGAGCGAGAAGCTTCGATCGCGAGAGCCGTTCGGACGGCGCCGTCGTCGAGCGGCGCTGTGAGCTCGACGGACTGGAGGACATTGCCTGTCGAGTCGAGCGTGTCAGTCAGCGCTCCGAAGCGCACGACGGCGCGATAGCGTTTCCTTTGCGCCGTGAGGTAGGACGAGAGTTTGCAGGCCTCGCCGAGCGTGAGCACGAGCACGCCGGTTGCCAGCGGGTCGAGCGTTCCAGAGTGACCGATTCGGCGCGTTCCATAGACTCGACGCGCTTGCTGCACGACGTCGTGACTCGTGGGTCCGCTCGGCTTGTCGACGACCAGCACGCCGTGGTGGGTGCCGCAGGCCAAGCTAGAGCCACACGCTCGAGCGCTGCCGCAGGGAGCGCCCGAGCATTTCCGCGATGCGGTCCTTGACCTGCTCGGCCAGGCGGCTCACGAGAACGTCGTCCTCCGCGGCCTCGGGGCCGTACGCTTCGAGCGAGAGCGGTTCGGCGAACGCGATCTTCCAGCGACTCGGAGCCGGCACCAAACCGAGCGGCCCGAGCCAGGGAAAGGTCGGAGTGATGGGCAAGTAGGGCAGGCCGAGCAGCTGGGGCAGATACTCCAGCCGGTAGAGCAGCGGGTGCGTTTCTTCCGACCCGACGATGGCGCACGGCACGAGCGGCGCGCTCGTGCGCAAACACAGGCGAACGAACCCTCCTCGGCCGAACCGCTGAAGCTTGTAGCGATCGCGATAGAGCTTTCGGATCCCCTTTTCTCCCTCGGGAAATACCGCGATGACCGTTTCGTGCGCCAGGAGACGCTCGGCGTTCTCTGGACAGGCGCGAACGGCGCCGATGCGGTTCAACAAGGTGCCCACGAAAGGCAGATAGAAGACGAAATCCTCCATCAACCAGCGCAGATCGCGGTGCGCGGGATGGTCGAGGCTCACGGCCGCACGCAGCATCGCGCCGTCGAGCGGGAAGGTCCCGGAGTGATTGGCCACGATGACGCAGCTCCCCTGGGCGGGGACGTGCTCGATTCCCTCGATTTGCGTGCGGAAGTAGCGACGGAGCACGAGTTCGGCCAGCGGCCGCAGCTTGCGTTCGAGCGAGCGGTCGAGACCGAATTCATCCATGGCCTCGACGCGGCTCTGCATCCCGGTGCGGCCCCATTGTTTGCGGAAGAACGGGCTTGCCATGAGCTCTTCCAGGGCCTCGAGCCGGTCCTCGTGCTCGTCCGCGCTCTGCGTTTCAGTGATCGCTTCCGCACGCGTCTCCGGGGGACGCGGCGCGGGCGCCGGATCCTCCAGGTTGGGTGACGCTTCGGCGTCGATGTCCACGCGGCCGGCGCGCGCGATCATTCCGTCCAGCCTCGCTTCCAGGTCGCGAATGCGGGACACGAAGTCTTCGTCGAGCGGTTCGGCCTCGCCGCTCTCGATGCCCGTTGCGCCGAGGCCGAGGTCGTCCAGCGTCTCGTCCTCGAAGTCGAGCGCCGGAGGAACGACGCGGGAACCGATACCGAGCGCCTCGTCTTCGAGCTCCAGGTCCGCGGCGTCGGCCAGAGCGGGCGGCCCGCCCGCTGCCTGTGCTCTGGTGCGGCGCAGCTCGGACTGCTTCGAACGCCGCTTCTCGTGGCGTTTCGCGTGGTCGCTCGTTGTTTCGCCGTC
>DASWGX010000128.1:0-2553 GCA_036393455.1 Polyangiaceae bacterium | reverse complement strand
GTTGGCGCAGACAGCTGCCGAGCGTGAGCAGCGCCGCCGCCAAGAACTGTGCATAGGCGTCGAGCTCGCGCCGTGCCAGCGATCGGTAGATCTCGACGGATTCACGCGCCGTTTCCAAAGCTTCGTCCAAGCGCCCGAGCTGGCTGAGGCGATTGCTCTGACTCATTAGCGTCCCCGCCAGCCCAGGGAGAAACAGGGCCTTCTCGCGCGTCACCTGCCGCCAGCTTTCGGTGGCCTCCTGCGTCGCATCGAGCGCGCGCTCGAAACGTCCGAGGAGAGCGAGCACGCCGCCCTCTCGACTGAGCGACCCGGCAAGCGCCGCCCGATGCTTCACTTCATCAGGCTCTCGCTCGCACCGTTCGCGTAGCTCGGCGATTTCGTCCTCGAGACGGCGCAGCTCCCGTTCGACGGTCGCACTGTCGAGCACTTCCTGATACTCGTCCTGAATGTCCGGGCGCTCGTTTCGCGGCGCCCCCGGGAACAGAGGAAGCGCGATCCCTCCCGATCGGATCGACCAGAAATCGGGAGCCTCGTGTGCGAAAGCCTGGGTCAATCTCTTGGGCCCGGCGAAAACGAGCGGAGCCGCCAGCGCGCGGGTTATGGTGTTCCTCTGTTCGTTCATGCGGCGGAACAACGAGCGCCACACCGCGTCGTCACGACCCGCATCACCGCCGAGCGGCGGCACCGGGGCAAGCGTAGCGTCGAGCCAGACGATCGCGTCATTCGCCCCGCCCGCGGCCGGCTTGACGAGCAAAGGAAGCACGGCCTGAAGCAGCTCCTGCTCGCTGAAAGCGGCGCCGGGGTCGCGATTCGCGTACGGATCGATGCGAACCATTTCGACGCGCGCGCCGCGCAGCGCTCGGACGCCCACTTCGATCTCGCGCAATGCCACGTCCGCGTCGTGGCGCGACGCAACCGTCACCAGCAGGAACAGAAAGCCGTCCGAGAGCGACAGCGACCGCGCCAGGCTTTGAACCGACGGATCCCAAGCCGCGTCGTACGCCGCCGATTCATTCTCGAGCTCGGCACGCGAAGCGTGAGCGCCACCGCCTTCTGGCGTCACCTGGTCGGACCCTTCCGAGCGATGGGCCATCGGCTCACTCCGGCTTCTGGAGTTCCTCGATGGCGGCTTCCACCGCCGGGATGTTGCGCACGGCCGGGTGTAGGTCCCACCAATCCTGTTGGTTGACGTATCGCATCACCGCGTTCGAAGAAAGCATGCGGCTCGCGATCGCGCGTTCCGCGTCGTTCGCGATGGGAAGCTCTTTCCTGACCGCGACAGCGGCGAGCCACGCGTGCTCGGACGTCCGTATCATGTGCTTGTAGTCGTCCGTGGTGCGCGCCAGCAGGCGCTCGAAGGCGTAGTCGGACAGCGGCGCTTCCGGCTCAACGACGGCGCGCAGCAAGCGCACGATCTCGCGCGGAAAGCCACCAGACCACAACAAGAGCTCGCGGAGCCGGCTCTCCCACGCCTCGCCGAGCTGTTCCTCGAGCGCGCCATCCGGCACGCGCCGCCGAACGATTTCCCGCGCGGCAGCCAGACCGGGAGGAAACTCGTCACCCTCTCGCGTGCAAAGCTTGAGCATCGGGAAAAACTCGACGGACATGCGCGCGCGCAGGGGCAACGAGGGGGGCACCGTATACACGACGTGCACCGGCAGTTTCACGAACGACAGGTTCGGCGCGAAGACGCGCTCGGCGCTTGCCAGCACTTCATCGTAATTGGTGGAGATACCGCGGAGCTTCTCCAGCGAATCGTAGATGACCGTCACGCCCTGGTAGCCCTTGTCGATGGCGCGCGACTCGAGCTTCACCAGCTCCTCGCGAACCTCGCCGAGAAACCGCGGAAGCTGCGCGGCGACGATCGCTCGCATGCGTTTGCGTAGCGCTGGGTTCGCCTTGAGCTCGAACGTCAGGCTGGCGGCGCCTACGCCTACACCCACCTCCTTGAGCGCCGGCTCGAGGCTCCTGAGCCAATCCCGCCATTTCCTGTCCTGAAGTGCCCCGTCAGCCGGCTTGCCTTCGACCTCCAGCACGCGCCGCTCCGCGGCGTACACAATCGTGATGAGGAGGTCAGGAACGTCGATGGTGTTCGTGAGGTCGAGGTTCTCCTCGGCGTCGATGTAGACGACCAGCTGCTTCTGCTCGTGCGCTTGCTCGAGCTCCGCGGCAAGCCGCTTGAGCTCCGTCGATTTGCCCGAACCCGGCAAACCCGTCAGCAGCTCGCACAAGGGCTGCTCCGATAGTTCCAAGCGCTGGCGCGTGCGCTTCAACCACTCGTCACCGCGCACCGAAGCTCCGCCCTCGAGCTCTTCGACATTCACGTTGAACTTGTCCAGCGGCTCGAGCGACTTGTCGGGGTCGCAAGCGTTGAACAGCTTCCGTCGGGTCGCAAAATCCATGGGCGGCGCTCGAACCGTAGACTAGCCTGCGCGGTTCGGCGAGTCGCATCCGGTCGCCGCCAGCCTTGATCGGTGTTGAGAGCCGCGCGCCGGTGCGGCCCCGGGAGAGGGGTTCGGTTGGGGAGTCGGGAGCGGTCCGGCAGAGGCTTCG
>DASWGX010000127.1:0-6193 GCA_036393455.1 Polyangiaceae bacterium | reverse complement strand
GTCATCACGTCGTCCGTGCAATAGCCGAAGTACTCCATGTTGAGCCGGAAGGAGCCGTCGTCCTTGAGATCGAGGAGCTCCTTCAAGATCACGTCCTTGTAGACGGGCTCTCCGTACGGAGCGAGCCCCATCAACTTGTACTCGCCGCTGTTGACGCGAAAGCCCGTGAAGTAGGTGAACGCGGAGTAAAGGAGCCCGAGCGAGTGCGGAAAGCGTAATTCGCGCAGGATCTCGATGTGGTTGCCGCGCCCGATGGAAATACTGCCCGTCGCCCATTCGCCCACACCGTCCAGCGTCAAAATCGCCGCTTCCTCGAAAGGAGACGGGAAGAACGCGCTCGCCGCGTGCGATTCGTGATGCTCCAGGAACGCGACCTTCTTCGTGTACGCTCCACCGAGCCCCTTTTCGATTTCCCGCGGCGTGTAGAGCTTCTGCTTGAGCCACAGCGGCAGGCCCATCAAGAACAGCTTGAAACCGGCTGGCCAGAACGAAAGGTACGTCTCCAGCAGGCGATCGAACTTCAAGAGAGGCTTGTCGTAGAACGCGACGACGTCCAGGTCGGCCGCGCGGATGCCCGCCTCGTCCAGGCAGTACTTCACCGCGAGCCGGGGAAAGTCGTAGTCGTGCTTCTTGCGCGTGAAACGCTCCTCTTGAGCGGCCGCGACGAGCTCCCCGTCCTGCACCAGGCACGCCGCGCTGTCGTGGTAGAAGGCCGAAATGCCGAGAATGTTCATAAAGGGCCGGTAGCGTATCCCACCGCCCGAGGGGCGTGCAAGGAGAGGCGTGCCGCCACCGGCTCGGACGACCCGCGTCGCTAGCGCAAGAGCTCGAAACCGCAGTGACGGCGAATGAATCGCCGTAGCGTCGAGCCGCGGTGCTCTTCCCAGTACTTCTTCCCGCGCGCCCGCGTCTCGGGACCTGGAAACTCGAGACAATCCGCGACGCGTTCGTACCCCTCCTGGAGCCCCTGAGCGTCTTCGGGGTACTCCTCCCGATAGCCGGCGAGCACTTTGCGCAGCGTGATGAAGTCGCCAAGGTCCATGGCGTCGTTCAGCTTCTGAATCAGCTGATTCTCCCGCCGGATCCTCAGGTGGTCGTCGGTGATCGGGTGCGGGCGGTGCGGTTCGCCGCCGTCGGACGCAGCGCCGGGGGCTGCGGCTCTCAGCGGGCTAGCCGCCGCCGGCACGGGGAGCCCGGCCGGCGGCAGCTCGCGCCGGCGCTCCTCCGGAAAGTCCGAGGCCGCGACGCCGCTGGCGGGCTCTTCGACCTTCGCCGGCCAAAGCAGCCAGACGACGAGGCCCGCGACGGCTACGCCCAGAGCGACGAGACGGTAGTCAAGGAGCTTGGAGCGATTTCTGATCAAGGCACCGTAACAGTCCAGGTCGCCGTCTGCTCCGAACGCGCCCAGTTCATGCGCCCGTAGTCGCCGCCGGATCGGTAGCGCACCAAGTCTTCACCCGCATTGTCGTAAGCGCGCGCTTCGATCGTGTGGCTGCCGGGCATGAGCCCCGCGGCGGCCACGTCGAAGGTCGTACCGCCGTTCGGGAGCACTACCATTCCGTCCACCGACCAGTCCACGTTGAGCACGGCCGGATCCACGACGTTGACGCGCAGCGTGGTCGGGCTCGCCACCGCGCCTTCCGGCGGCACCGTCGAGTCGATGGGCTCGACGAAGCGCCAGAAGTCCGTCACCATCTTCTCGCGCGACACCGAATTGAACGAGGTGTCCGGGTTCTCCCCGAACAAGCTGTTCATCATCGAGTTGTCCGACGGGCGAAGGTTATTGCTGCCCTCGCACTGGAACTCGCCCTGCTCGCCGGTTCCCGGCTGTTGGTCGAATCCCATCCAGATTCCCCACTTGTTCTCGGCATCTTGACTGCTGGACGCGCCGTTAACCAGGTTGGTACCGCAGGCGCCGTACTCATCGGTAAGCTGATGGAAGCCGTGCCCGCCCTCGTGTAGAGCGGCGCCATCCGCATCTTGATTGCCGCCGGACCAGAGCATCAGCGACGCGCCGGTATTCCACCAATCGTCACCGTTCAGAACGACGGCGTTCCAGGTCACCTCGAAGCCTTCCGGAATGTTGTCGGCAATGGCCTGCCTGGCCGCGTTGTCGTTACACTCGGCGAGGCGCGTGTTCTGGCCTGGATTGCGTTCGCAGCAGCCGAGCGCGCTGCTTCCACAGATGCCGCCGGGGCTGACCAACTTCAAAGCGCAGATGTTCACGAACCTCCGATAGCGGAGATAAGGCTGGCCGATTGGCTCGCTGAAGCGCTTGGCCATGTAAACGTTGATGTGCTCGATGAACGTGGTGTCGACCTCGCTCGCCGTGTACCCGTCGCCGATGATCACGTAGTTGACCCGGTTCTCGACCGGCCCGGCGTCTTCGATCACCGCCCCGATAGGCCCGCAATCGAGGGGCGGGTGGGGGTCGACGTCTCCGCCGCCGCCGCCGCTGCCACCGACTCCCCCGCCCGTTCCCGAGCTGCCGCCGCTGCCCACCGTGCCTCCAGCGCCCACCGGCGTGCCGCCGGCTCCGGCAGTGCCGCCAGCACCGACCACCGCGCTGCCTCCGGTGCCCGTCACGCCCGTCGCGGTCGCCACCGCTCCGGCTGTCCCGAATCCGCCGCCCACGCCTCCCGTTCCGCCCGCTCCCGTTGCCGTTCCGGTCGTGCCCACCGCTCCAGGCGTTCCTGCATCGCCCTGCTCAGAGCCGCAGCCCGCCATCGACACGATAAGCGCGAGCGCGCCCGAGAAAACAAGATGGCTTCGGAAGAGCCGCATCGATACAACTCCTTTTGGAAAATTCCATGTCACCAAGAGCTCGACGTAACGATGAGCTTCAGGCGGCGACGTCTTGGATGGTCAGCTTTGTGCGAAAAGGGCCGACGGAATCAATCAAGAAGGGTGGCGTGCATGACGCGCACGTAATGAAAGGGCCACAAACGGCTCGGTACCCTGGTAGAAACGCACGACGCAGTGCCGAGCAGGCAAAAGGACGCTCATCATCAAGGCCTCTCTCTTTCCGTGTCGTCTCGAGATTCGCATCGCGGCTCGGCATTCTCGATAAATGGGGGAAGACTCCCAACCGAACCCACCGGTGGCTCGGCGAACGCGGCCGCCGCCGCGTCGGCAGGCGGTTCCGCAAGCGGCGGCGTTGATTCCGTTGGATCCCGACGACACCGGCTTCGACGACGCCTGCTATGACATCCGCGTTCACGCCTGCGGGCGCAGGGCGTCCATCGAGGCGCTCACTTCCCTGCCGAGCGCGGCTTCGACTTCCTTGCCCAGCACGGACCCGACGCTGAACAACGCGAAGCTGACGTACTCGTGCAAGAGCTGGCGCAGAATCTGCTCGGCGTCGCCGCCCGACGCGACCAACACCGCGTTTCGCGCGACGGCTTCCGGGTCGAGCGCGCCGCTCTCGTCGGGTCCCGCGCCGCGAAATAGAATGTCGTAGACGCCGGCGCCCACGGCGAACGACGCCAGTGCCTCTCTCAGCTCGCCGGCTTGCGACTCGCGCGCGGCCGCGACGAACGCCGCCCGGAGCGCGGAGTTCGCCGTCGCGACGAGCGCCTCCGGACCGCCGCCGAGCCGCGGCGGGTGCACGACCACGTGCCCGGACTGAATCAGGGTGTAGACACGCCGGGTGGTTTCGAACTCTCCCAAGCCCGTTTCTCGCCCGATTTCTTCGATCGAGCGCTGCTTGTCCACCGCGTCGAGCACCGTCTGAAGCTCCGGCGAGACGCTGCCGCGGCCGTCCGCCGGAAGAGGGACGTAGTTCGCCGAGGGGATCTTCGCGCGGAAATAGCGGAGCTCGTCGAGCCGCGTCACTCCGTCCATCAGCAGCGCGTTGGCGCTCACGACGTGGCGCGTGACGAGGCGGCTCTCGTCGAAGCCGTCGAGAAAGAAGAAAGTCCCGTCCGACACCGTCAGCATGGCGAACACGACTTCTTCGACCTGTTTGACGATGTACTCGTACACGCGGCTCTGCGGCAGCACGCCGAGCTCGACCGCCGCTTCGCCGAAGCGGCGTCCCTCTTCGACCTTCTTTCGCACCCGTTCGAGCTCTGCCGCGTCGATCGCGCCGTAGCGGTAGAGCACCGCGCCGAGCCGCTCGTCGGTTTCGCTCGTCTGCACTCCGACCACGTTACCCTGATCGAAGAAGGCCGACCTTTGAGCTTGCCCGTCCTTGACCACGAGCTCACCGCGCCACCCTATCTGGGCCACCAGGGCCAGCACGTCACAGAGCGTGCCCGGCGCGACGATCTCGCCGGCGAGGCGGACGACCGCGCCGTCCTGAACGTCGCGCCTGCCGTCTTCCCCGGTGAAACGCATGAAGACCACGTGTTCGGGCGACGGCAGCAGCCGATAGGCGCCCTGCCGCTGGCGCATGCGCTGGCTCGCCACCGCCCCGATGGGGTGCGCCTGACCGCGTGAATCGATCCTGACGAGCTCCGCGCGCGCGTCTTTCATGGCCGGCAGGAGCGAGATTCTAGCATGAAGCTCGAGGTGAAAGGCGCTCTCGGCGATCCCACCCGAACCGGCCACCTCGCCGAGCTCAGCGGAGCTCCGCGACGCTGCGCCCGAACATCCGCTCGAGACCGGCCAGCACCGAGTCGCTCGGCGTCACTCGAGTGCCCTCGAGATCCAGGACGGCTTTCGCCCCGTCGGGGAGCGCGAGCACCAGCTCCACAGGACAGGGCCCGGGAGAAGTATCCAAAAGGTCTCGAAGCCGGATCAAGTCGTCGCGATCGGTCTCGTCGGCACCGAGGTGGATGGAAACGGCGCGCGTCGCGCGGAGCACCGCGTCCGACAGCGGCTCGACGCTGTCGACCAGAAGGGTGGGCTCCTTGTCGTCGCTGGGCTCGTCGGTGACGGGAAAGCTCACTTTGCCGCTCACCAGCACCGGCTCGCCGCCGTTCAACAGGTGAGCATAGGTCTCGATTCGATCGCCGCGCAGCTTGGCGCGCACGCGTCCGTACAGATCCTCGAGCTCGAAGAAGGCTGCCTTGCCGCCGGCTCCGCCGCGAAACAAACGCTCTTGATAGTTCTCGACCATGCCGGCGATGCTCGCGATGCTCCACGGCTCTTCTGCGGCAAGCTTGACCGTGGCGCTGACACCCAGGCGCGCCAGCTTCTGTCCGTAGCGGTGGAGCGGGTGTCCGCTCACGTAGCAGCCCAGCGCGGCCTTCTCGCGGCGCAGCAGCTCGAGCTGATCCCAGGGCGTCGCTTCGGGATATTCGTCACCCGACCCAGCCCTCTCGTCCGTGGCTTCGGCTGCTTGCTCGAAAATGCCGAACAGCGTGGTCTGGCCGCGCTCGCGGTCGCGGCTCGCGCTGCGCGAGCGTTCGAGCACGCGTTCGAGCGCGGCGAAAGCCTGCGCGCGGTGCACGCCGCGCGGTGCGAGCATCGAGTCGAAAGCCCCGCACTGCGTGAGCGCATCGAGCACTCCCTTGTTGAGCCGCTTGGCGTCCACCCGAGCCGCGAAGTCGAACAGATCGCGGAACGGCCCGCCCTCGCGGCGTGCCTCGAACATGGCGAAGAGCGCGGTTTCGCCCACGCCGCGCACCGCGCCGAGCCCGAAACGTATCTGCGCACCGTAGCGGTCGCGAAGCTTGCCGGGGCCTTGCGCGGGACCGGTACCGCCGGGAAAGGCGTAAACGACGGTGAAGTCCGTCGCGCTCGCGTTGATGTCCGGCGGCAGCACGCTCACGCCCCACGCGCGCGCTTCGGCGATCGTGCGCACGACCTTGTCGATCTTGTCGCGGTCCACCGTCAAAGCAGCCGCGAAAAACTCGGTCGGATAGTGCGCCTTGAGGTAGGCGGTTTGATACGTGACCAGTGCGTACGCGGCGGAGTGGCTCTTGTTGAAACCGTAGGACGCAAAGCCTTCCACTTCCCTGAAGATCGCTTGCGCCTGTTCGGCCGGAACGCCGTTGGCGACGGCGCCGTCCACGAACTTCTGCTGCTGGAGCGCCATTTCTTCTTGTTTTTTCTTGCCCATCGCGCGGCGCAACAGGTCCGCGCTGCCCAGCGAGTAGCCCGCCAGTCGCTGGGCGATCTGCATGACTTGCTCCTGATAAACGGGCACGCCGTAGGTCGGCTGGAGCACGTCGTCCACCAGGGCGTGCAGCTTTCGGATCGGTTTTCTGCCGTGCTTGCCGCCGATGAAGTCGTCGATCATCCCGGT
>DASWGX010000126.1:0-4004 GCA_036393455.1 Polyangiaceae bacterium | reverse complement strand
TGGCAGTTGACTGCCACCTCGAGCAGCGTATCGCTCCGCGTTTTTCAGGTGGTGGCGGACGTCGAGGGCGTGGAGCGCACCGTGACTCCGGGCTTTTACACCGCCCGCGTGATCGTCCTCGACGAGCGCGCGGGCGGCGTGGCGCGGCCGCGCTCGTCGAACGAAATCCCGTTGATGATAGTGCCGCAAATCGTCAGCGTCGTACCGACGGCGACCATCGACCTCTACACGCTCACGCTCGTCACGGCGTCGATCGCTCCCGACGCCGAAGTCGTGTTCTCGGTGGGCGGGCGCGCGCTCACGGCAAACAACACGGCTGCCAGCGGAGCACTGCTCGCCCCCGGAGAGTACCGCGCGCTCTTCGGAGGAACGGACCCCGACTTTACGCCCGCCTCCATGATCGAGTTCAAGTTGCCGCCGAGCGATCCGGCCGTCCCGGCGTCGGCGCCGCCCGTGCCCAGTGACGACAACCCCCTGACCATTCGCCTGGTCATCGACGGCGTGACCGCGACTCCCGAATGGCTCACCGAGCAGGCTCCGGTGGGACCATGACCGCGAGCGTCGCCGAGCTTCAGGCCAGAGCGTCCGCCGAAGACGATCGCTCGGACCCGACGCAAGCCGCGCTGAGGCGCGTGCGTTTGATGGCGCGACGGCGTCTCACCTGGGTCGAGCACCTCAGACAGGGCAGCTTGGGACAGGCGGGGCTCATCGGGGCACGCGACTTGAAGCTCGCGCTCGATAACCTCGACAACGCGCCGGACGAGCTCGCCTTTCGCGCCAGCCAACCGCGCCTTGCCGAAATCGAGCGCGAGATCGAGTCGCTCGAGCACCTCTTGGAAGCCGACGAGCGCTCCCCGCTCGCGCAGCTCTGTCACACGTTCGAGCTCGAGCCCGGCGAGCGCGACGTGGTTCACGTATGTCTGGCGACGGCGCTCGACCCGGGCCTCGGCAAGGTGTGGGCGGCGCTGCACAATCACCCCGCCCACGGTTATCCGAGCGAAGCGCTGGTGGCGCGCCTGGTGGGCGACGGGCGCGGCGCGCCGACGGCTCGCTCCGGGTCGCTGCTGCGCTGGGAGCTCGTTCGAATGGGTGAAGCGAGCCCCGGTGATCCCGCGCCGCTCGAGCTCGATCCCCACGTTCTCGATTTCTTGCGCGGCCGGCCCGGCGCCGACCCCGTGCTCGTCGAGAGCCTGTCGTTTATTTCGAGCGCCAAGGCGCCCCCGAGCTGGCCGGTCGCGGAAACGGCCGAGCGCGTCCATCGCATCCTGTCGGAGGGCTACGGCGTGCGCGTTCTCGTGACCGGCTCCAGAAATAGCGGGCGCCGCACGTTTGCCGCCTGCGTCACCGAGGCTCTCGGTGCGCACGCGCTCGCCCTCGATACCACCGGCATAGACGACGACGTTTGGCCGCGCTTTCATCTGCATGCTCAGCGCGAGGCGCTCCTTTTCGGAGGCAGCCTCGTGTGGTGGGGCAATCGCGTCGAACGCCGTTACCCGAACGGACCGGGCCTGGCACGGCTCCAGTTCGTGATGGGCGACGCCGAAACGAGGGTTTCGTCGCAGTCGGGAATCATCGACGTCGGCGTCGAGATGCCCCGCCTCCAGGTCGACGAGCGCAGCGCGCTCTGGCGCCGGCTCTTGCCGGTGACACAGGCGTGGTCGCCCGAGGACTTCTCACACCTCGTCGAACGCTACCACGTCCAGATCGGCGACATCGCCGAGGTCGCGCGCCGCGGCGTGGACGAGGTGGCGTCCGTTCGCAGCGCGTGCCGGAGCCTCACACGCGACCGGCTCGGCGACCTCGGTACGCTGATCGACTGCCCGTTCACGCGCGACGATCTGTTGCTCCCTCAGAAGCTCGACCGACTGCTCGACGAGTTCCTTTTCGAAGCGTGCGAGCGGGTTCGTTTCTGGGAGAGGCCCCAAGTTCGCCGCCTGTTTCCACGCGGAAGAGGGCTCATCGCCCTCATGACCGGGCCGCCGGGAACCGGCAAGACGATGGCCGCGCAAATAGTCGCGCGCGCTCTCGATCTCGATCTGTTCCGGGTGGATCTGGCGTCGTCGGTGAGCAAGTACATCGGCGAAACCGCAAAGAATCTGCGCCGGGTTTTCGCGCGCGCCCGCGAGATGAACGCGGTGCTTCTGTTCGACGAAGCTGACGCCCTGTTCGCCAAGCGCACCGAAGTGCGCGACAGCCACGATCGCTACGCCAACGCCGATACGAACTACCTGCTCCAACTGCTCGAGGATCACGACGGCATCGCCCTGCTGGCGAGCAACAAGCGCCAAAACATCGACACGGCTTTCGTGCGCCGCATCCGCTACATTCTCGACTTCCCGCGCCCTTCGCCGCGCGAGCGGCTGCTCATCTGGCAGCGTCTCGCCGCCGAGCTTTTGGACGCGAACGAACCCCCGGACCTGGCGCGGACGCTCGCGGCGACCGCCGACGCGGTGGACGTGAGCGGCGCGCAGATCAAGCTCGCCCTGCTCGCGGCGGTGTTCGTCGCGAAGCAGGCCCGCGAGCGGCTCGGACCGGAGCACCTGGTGCGCGGCATCGAACGCGAGCTCGGCAAGGAAGGCCGGAGCCTCTCGCCCAGGGAACGCGAAAGGATCCTGCGCCATGGCTGACCAGGGCGGGCGCTCACGCGCACCCGGATCCGAGGTCGCGATCGGACGGCTCGGTTTGAGCGTTCCCGGTGTCGATCGAGGTACCGGACAGCGCCTCGCCGAGCGCCTCGCCGAGCGGCTCGCGCAGCGCATTCCGCCCGGGCTCACCGGTCGCTTCGGGCGGCTCGAGGTCGTCGCCCGGCCGCACGGCACCAGCGAAGAGGCCGTGACCGAGGCCGTAGTCGAAGCGGTGCTGCGCGGGCTCGCGCGCGGCTCGCGCTCGGCGTGAAGGAGGAACCAGCATGCCGGAAACTGGATTGAGAAGAAGTCCCAAGGTTCAGAAGGGAGCGCTGATCCAGCTCGTCGAGTCGCTCGTCGGCATCCCAACGCCGAACATCGTTCCGTTCCAGTACAACCCCGCGACGATCAAGCGCCAGCTCAAGCCGTGGAATCCGCTCGAGGTGGACCAGACGATGCGCGGCCTCACGGCGCCCACGGCGCAACCCTTCGATCCGGAAGAGAGCATCACGCTCGACATCGAGCTCGACGCGAGCGATCAGCTCGAGGACGGCGACGCCATCGCGAGCGCGGTCGGCGTCGCCGATCGTATCGCCGCCCTGGAGAAGATGCTCTTTCCGGGCGATACGCCGCTCGGCGCGCTTCTGACCGCGGTCGCCTCGCTGGTCGGGCTCGGCCAACCGCCCAAGCGCCCGACCGTGCCTGTCACGCTCTTCGTCTGGGGGCTCGGCCGCATCGTGCCGGTCCGCATCACGAGCTACTCGATCGAAGAACAGGTCTTCTTGCCGTCGCTCTATCCCCACCAGGCGCGCGTGAGCCTCGCGCTCGAAGTGCTCACGCCCGATCGCTTCAAGTGCCAGTCGGGGATCACGGTCGACATCGCCATCGCCGCCTACGATCTTTTCCGCCTCCAACAAGACGCCCTGGCGCTCGCCCACACCGCGCGAGCCATCGAAGCCGCTCGCGTCATCAAACCCTTCTGAGTTTCACCACGAGGAATGTCATGGCCATTTTCGATCGCCTGAGCCGCTACGCGAAACCCGCGCTGCCGACCGAGCACACCATCGACATTCGTGGCCGCGAGGTGCGCTACCTGCCCACGCCGGAACCGCCGCGCGAGGTTTCGGTCGGCATCCACCTAAAAAAGCAGAGGGAGAACCTCGATCAACTTGCCGCGGCTTATCTTCAGGACCCGCACGCCTACTGGCGCTTTCTCGAGCTCAACGACGCCGTCGTTCCGGACGCGCTCGCCGAGCGCGAGCAAATCGATGTGCCGGCCCCGATTCGCTAGGAAAGGAACCAGCAAGCAAGCATGGCCCGCGACATCCGCTACCAGATCGCGCTCAACGAGCAAGTCGACGATCAGCTCTCGACGGACCT
>DASWGX010000125.1:0-2063 GCA_036393455.1 Polyangiaceae bacterium | reverse complement strand
ACGAGCGCGAGCGATTGTTCGTGGTCAATTCGGGTAGCACTCTGATCAGCGAGTACGCCTTGAACGACCTCGGCCACGTCCGCGACCTGCAGTGGGGTGCGTCGGTTCACGCATTCAGCGACACGCACTTCCACATTCGTTGCGGCGTCGATCGCTTGTACGTCGTCGATGGGCAATGGGCTCCTGGCCTGTGGACCGTCGAGAACCTGGACGGCTCCCCGACCGCCGTGGATCACACCGAGCAGGTGAGCGGCGTGGGCGACTTCGTACTGTCCGCCGACGAGACGGAGCTTTACTACTGGTATCAGTACGGCTGGGGCGCGGGTCTGGCGGGTACGGCAGTCTACCGCGTGGAAACCGGCACCTGGTCGTTGCTCGACGAGACGCTCATCGACTATCAGGACGCCTTTTATCGCGATCCGCTGGACACGCCGATTCTGTTCGACGAATCGAGCTTGCTCCTCCTGGCCAAGAACCGTGTTTTCGACGCTTTCAACCTCACGAAGGTGCTGTTCACGTTCACCTCCGACGGCGACGACGTCTTCGACGGCGCCGTGCAGAACGCGTACGCTGCGGACTTCGCCGCAACCGTCATGGCGTCGAAAACGCAAGTCTTCTCGCTGACCGACTACGCCGCCGTCGAACCGGTCGCGGCGAGCGGTGCCGACCAACTCTTCTTCGACAAGAACGGCCGACTCTACGCGCTCGTCGTGAACCGCGGTGCGCTCGTCTACCAAGACATCGCGGCGCCTTGAGCCGAAGCTCGAGCTCCGGAGCTCGGCTCGCGCGGCCTTACTTCTCGACGAAACGGTAGCTCGCGTGGGTGTCGTAGTCGATGCCGTGCTTCTGCTTCAGCTCTCGAATGTGGCGGAGCGTTCGCGGGCTGTGCGGGTTGGCGACGCCGTCGCCTACCTGCTCGAACGTGTGCAAGAGCGTCTCTTCCAGGCAACTGTTCAGGCTCATCCGCTTGTGCTCGGCCAGGTCGCGCAGCGCGGCGGCGAGGCGCCTTTCCAGGCGCACGGGGACGTCCACGCGCTCGATTTCCACGGGTGGTCCGGCGTCCGGCAGCCGATGCCCGAAGCCGATCTCGTACCCGTGCAGATCGCGAACCTGGTAGTCGCGGAGCCCCCAGGGTCGATCCCCCGGCGCCGCCACGACCTCGACGCCGTTTTCACGTTGGAACTCGTAGAGCTCGTCGGCGTCGCCGACCACGAAGTAGACCGAGCACCCTTTCGGATTGGGCTCGCCCTGGGCCAGGTGCACGGACACGCCGCCGAGGTTGACGCCCGCCATCGCAGGCGGCTCGCCCCAGGTGAAACCCAGCGTGAAGCCGAGCTTCTTGGTGTAGAAATCGACGGCGGCGAGCACGTCGCTGACCGGCAGAGTGGGGTGGTGTGCATCGCAGTCGACCTTTGGGGCGGGGAGAGAAGACATGGCGGCGTGTTACATCCGCGGTACGAGGCAATCAACTCGACGCCTACGCGGGGCGCTCGAAACCGCCTGGACGGATAGTGTGACGGCGCTCTGCCCGGCGGGGAGAAATTGCGCGGCGCCGGCCTCTCGTCGATACTCGGCGTCCACCCGCGGCAAATCATGAACAATGCTCGATTCGTGCTGGTGAAGCTGGCTGGCGTCACGCTCTTGTTGGCGGTTCAGACGCCCGCGCGCGCCGCGGACGTCTTCTTCAATCCCGGCTTTCTATTCTCCGCCGGCGGCGGCGAGCGCGCGGTCGGGCTCGGCGGGGAAGCGAGCCTGATGGCCTATCCCAACGACGAGCTATGGGGCTATGGGGGATTCCTTCAGGCTCAAAGCTTCGGCGGCGATTACGCTCGCTACGCCGCCGGTTTTCAGACTGGGTCCCTCGTCGGAGCCGAAGCGGGGCTCCTCGCCCTGACGGCGAGCGACGAGCACCGGTCCAGCATGGGCGCGCACCTGGGCGCCTTCGTTTCGCTCGCAGTGTTCGGCGCGGGACTTCGCGTGACCGTGCCGGTTGGCTCGGGCAGTCCCAACGACCTGGAGCGTCATCCGATCGAAGCCAGCTTCGTCCTGACGCTGAAGGTGCC
>DASWGX010000124.1:0-2358 GCA_036393455.1 Polyangiaceae bacterium | reverse complement strand
ACTTTGGGCAGGCTGTAGGTGATGACATTGATGAGCTCGGAAGCGGGCTCGGCGATCGTCGGGCTGCGCATGAGCCGCTTCAAGGCCGCGGGTGAGACTCGGCGATCGAGGGGGCGCGCGATGCCTTCGGTGGTGTCGATGTGCCAACCCGGGGCGCCTTCGAACCACCCGCCCGAGTTCAATTGAAAGCGACGCCCGTCGCCGGGCCGTTCGAACGTGCACTTGGCGATGATGGTTTCGCTGCCCACCATCTCGAGATCGAACCGGGGCCGGAGCGGCTCATCGGCGAAGCGCAGCTGCATCAGCGCCGGCTCCAGCAGCACGCGACGATCACGCAGACGCGGCAGGAGCTCCGAGACGTCCTCGCCGCGGATGTCGACGGCGGGATGGCGAAGATTGCCGCTCTCGAAGCGCTGGAGCACGCGCAAGGCGTGCCGATCCGGGGTCGGGCTCACGGCCTGCCAATTGAGCGCCACGCCCGGCAGGAGCGGCGCGCGGGCGTCGACGTCGAGCACGGTGACGGTCAGGCCGCCGCTCCGCACATGCACTCGGAACTCCAGATTCAGGACGCGCTTGGCGCCGTCCGGGGAAAGCCAGGCCCCGATGCCGGTGGAGCGGGCGCTCGCTTCCGGCGCCGGCGGAGGATGCGCGCCCGCAGGGACCACGAGCTGTTGCACCTGCGTGCGCCGGCGCCGCTCACGCCGGCGCGCAGCCTTACTGTCTAGGGCTCCGCCGTGGGCGTGCTGCGCCGGGGCCTGGTGCGCTTCGCGACGCGGCATTTGGGCGCGTGCGCGATTGCGCACGGTGATGAGCAATGCCGCGACATGCTTGCAGTGCTGCCCGGTCTTCTTGAAAGCAGGGCACGTACACTCCGAAGTGATGCCTTCGCCGCCGAGTCGAATGGTCACCTCGTAGGGTTCGGGGTCCGAGCCTTTGACGCGGCCCAGGGCCGCGGCGGAGTTGACCGAGACTCCTTCAACGACCTTGCGCTTCTCGTAGTCGAGGCCCCGAAGAAAGGTCCGCGCTCCGAGCAGGCGACGCAGGCCGCGGTCGGAGAGCGTCGAAAGAGCGTCAGCTAGAGACGACAATGTAAGAATATCCTTGTGAGAATCAGAGCAAGAACGGCGCAAGCATCAGGCAGACAACGGCGACGGACTTGGCCAAGAGGTGCGCGGCGGAACCAATCGAATCGCCGATGAGCTGGGCGGCTGCGTCGCCGCTGACCGCCGCATGAAACCCCGGCAGAGTGGGATTGCCCATACGCCGAGAAGCGACGAACGTCGCGCTGGCCGCGTCCGCGACCAACGAGACACCGAGCGCGGTGAGGGCGGTGACCACGACGAAAGTGACCAAGCCGCCGCCCGCAACCTCCGGCTGGCTCCTTCGATACAGCAGGCTGAGAGCGATGCCAAGTGCCGCGGGTGACAAAACGGCCAGGGCAGGGGGCCACACCAGGCCTCGCCGGGCCGCTCCGGCGCTCTCGTCGATACAATTCTTGTAGCTTGGAGTGAAGTCCTCCGGGAGGACAATGGCGCCCCGCTCTCGGCCGTGACCACGGAGCTGCCTCTGAACCTCCAGAACGACCGCGCGCGTTCCGCGTAACGCCGCTCTCAGGCCGCTACCTGCATACCAAAGAACGAGGCACCCACCCAGCGCTCCGACAAAAAGCCCCATCGGGCTATCCAGCGACGACGCTCGCGACAACGCCAGGGGCTCTCCGGTCACGGCCGCCACGACGCAGAACCAGGCCGTCGCACACCCGATCTCCGCCAGGTAGACGCGCGCCATGGCGCTCGCCAAGAGGCTCGTCGTTTCGAGGCGTCGAGCGCGCGCCGCGACCTCGCCCTCTTCCTCGCCGAGTGCGTTCGGCGCGGAGCGTACGCTCGCGGTCACCGCCGACAGCGTGCGCGCGGCGAGGAAATTGGCCGCGGGAGCGAGCATCGACATGAGCGCTACGAGCGCCGCGAACACGCCTCCGTGCGGGACGCCCGAGGCTAGACCGGCGCTCCACGCGATCGAGATCGCCGCTCCCAGCAAGGCCGCCGGAAGCACTACAGAGCGCAGGCCGTCCGCGAGCCCCGCGGCGAGCGTCGGCGTGTCACCGAGGCGGAGCCATTCGCCGAGCTCCCGTTGTCCCGTGGAACGCCGCTCGAAGCCAAAGCGGCGCGCGAATGCCGCGGCCGTCACCGCGGCCAACCCTGCGGCTCCGGCGATTGTCGCGGCGGGCCAGAATGCGGGCGGCGAAAGCCAGAGACATGTTCCGATCAGGCCGCCGAGCGTCACGACAAGGCTCGTGGCGTGTCCGCGAGCCAGCGCCTTGTCGAGACTGCCGTCCGTGTCCGCTCGCACGACCAGGGC
>DASWGX010000123.1:0-14166 GCA_036393455.1 Polyangiaceae bacterium | reverse complement strand
ATTTCGCACGGTAGGCGATGAAAGCCGCCTTCAACGGCGATGACCGACGTGCAGTCGGAACCGGCCTCGGCCGTGTACCCGTAGACGAGATCGGCATCGAAGCCGTTCGCGCCGTCGTCGTCGAGGGCGAGCTTTCCAGTGGCGCGATCCGTTCGCACCAGCGTGCACCCGGCGTCGCCGTGCTCGGCCGGTTCGACTTCGACGCGGACCAGCGAATCGAACGAGAAGGAAGCTCCGTCGCGCGCGATCGTTCCCGGGATCGCCTCGCGTCCGTTCAGCCAGTAGAGATAGCTGCCGGACCGGGAGAGCCGAACCTCGAACTGCCACCGGTCGGGCGCGCCGAGGGCGCCGGCTCCGCAGGTGGATTCGGCGAGCGACGCGGCCACGGCGAAGGTGCCGAGCTGCTCTCCCGGCGCGTGCGGATCGCCGACCGGGGCGTCGCTGCACGCCGCAAGCGCCGTCGCAATGACGCCTGCCAAGGCTCGCGAGGCGAGAGAAGCTCGAGGGGGCACGTCCGGCGCCTAACAGGCGCCGCGCGCCGCGGCCAACTTAGCGGGGGTGCGCCGCGCGGTCAGGTGCTCGGCGCGTCGGCCGAGCCCGGCGGCTCGGCCACGGCTTCCTGCTTGCGGTCCAGCGCCGCCTGAAGGCCGATTCGGAGCCGCGAGCGCCGCTTGAGGCGTTTGCCCTTTTGTGGCTTGGTGAGCCACTCGTGGCGCTGGCGGATGTCCCAGATTGCTCGATTGCTCATGAGTCTCGAACCTCGGGCGAACGGATAGCCAAAAGGCGGCCGCGGCGCAAGCCACGACCAGACTTTCGATGATGGACGGTCCCCCGAGCGGTCAGGTTCCTCCGAGCAGCCAGCTGCCGAAGCCCGGCAGTGTCGTGCGCTCCGCCCGCGGTTTCGCCTACCTTTTCGGCGAGCGCCTGGGCGGAGGCAGCTTCGGAGCCGTGTACGACGCGATCGGCCCCTTCGATCAGCGCTACGCCATCAAGGTGTTCTACCCGGGCCAGCGGCCCTATGAAGAGGTGCACGCGGAGTGGTTGAGGGAGGTCGAACGGCTCTACCGCTTGCGGCATCCGAACATCGTGTACGTGCACGACTACTTCGAGTCCGAGGGGCTGTTCTTTCTCGTGCTCGAGCGCTGTCACCACAGCCTCGAGGAAATGCTGGGCGACGCGCCGTTCACGGACCGGCTGGTGGTCGACGTGATGCGGCAGCTACTCTTCGCCGTCCAGTACCTGGCCGACAATCAGATCGTTCACAACGATCTTCACGCCGGCAACGTGCTGGTGGTGCAGGGAGCGGAGCTCGTCGTGAAGATCAGTGATTTGGGCATCGCCCAGGAGCTCTACGGGTCGATGGCTCGTCCCGCTCTGGTGCACCACCGCATCATGGCGCCCGAGGTGGCGGCGGGCGGCTATTCGACGACCCAGAGCGACCTCTATCAGCTCGGCCTTTTGATGTACCTCATGCATACGGGAGCTTCCGCCGTCGACACGTCGGGCGGCTATGACTCGATCGTGCAACAGATCCGCGACGGCACGCCGCGGGCGCGCGCCGAGGCCCTCGGCACTCCGCTCGGCGACATCACCGGCATTCTGCTCAGGCGGCACGAACAGTATCGCTACACCGCGCCCGTGCAGGTCTGGGAAGATCTGCGCAGGCTCAATGTCTGGCAGCGCTGAGCGAACGCGCCTCTCACGAGCTCACCACGACCACGAGCACCGCCCAAACCGCGAGCAAGAAATCCCAGTACTGGGCGCAGAAGCGCAGTCCGTCGTAGCGCGAGCTCGTGTACTCCTTGCGGCGCGCCCGGGAGAACACGATGGCGAGGGGCACGATGCCGGCCGCGACGTGCACGGCGTGCAGGACGGTCAAAAGGTAGAAGGTGAAGAGGTAGAGGGAAGTCGACTGGACGCCGGCCTGGGCGCGAGCCACGAGGTCCCAGTTGTGGCCTTGTATCAGGAGGAACACGCCGACGAGCACGAGCGAAAGGCCGAGGGCGCGCACGACGGAGGAGAACCGATTTTTCCGCACTGCGTGCAGCGCCGCGTGCAGCGCCGCGGAGATGGCTACGAGCGTGACGGAGACGCTCGACAGACCGACGAGCAGGCCGGGCGCTCGCGCGTCGGGCCAGCTTTCGCTTTCGGCGCGGGTGACGGCGTGGGCGACGAGACTCGCCGCGAACAAGATGGACAGCGACGCGAGCAGGATGAGCATGCCGAGCTGCGCCGACGACATCTTGAATGAGGGCTCGCGCGAGTGTTCGGAGGTGCGGCGGTCGAAGCGCGAGGGCTCGAGCATTGATGGAGGCTCCATTCTAGGTGCTATTGCGCCACGGTGACGCCGTCGCTGACGCGGCGCGGCAACGTGCGCTCGGCCGTGAGATCGACAAGGCGATTCTGTGGCGGTTCCGTGCGGGCGTAGTCTATCCTCGGCCGCACGTTAACGGACCCGAGCACAGTTCCAGGCAGATCGGTGGCTCGAATCGAAAGCGAAGATCGAGTCGATGGCCCGAGCTTTCAAGGGCTCGCCGTCACGACGCGAGCGCGGCAAGCGCTGGGAGCGGCAGGACGACGAGCCGAGGTTTGGCTTCATCCGGCGATCGCCGCCGGGGTAGGGACGGGCGCCTTGTTCGTGCTCGCCGACGGCTTGTTTCGTCAGGGCTGGCGCGGGGTGGACGAGCTCTGGCACTGGATCGGTGGCTTCGGACTCTACGTGGCGTTCGGTGTGGTAGCAGGCGCATTGGCCGGCACGCTGGTGGTCATAGAGAGGGCGACGACGGCGCGGTTGCCGCGCCGCGTGCGAGCGCTGGCACCGCCGCTCGTCTACGCGTCGGCGGCGCTCGCGGCCGGCGGCTCCACGGTGTTCTGGGTTTTTTCCGGCAAGGGCATTTCGGAGACGTCCGTCGGACGGGTGGGCCCGTATGTCGTCGTCACGGCTCTCACTCTGGGCAGCGCGGCCCTTTTCCTCCTTGTGCGCCGCGTGTTCGTGATGGGCATCCTGGCGCGCGCGCTGGTCGCGGCGGGCCTGGGGCTGTGCGCGGTCGCCGTCATCTACGTCGACCAGACACTATTCGTGTCGCTCTACGGCAGGCTGCACGCGCTCTTCGAAGCGGTTGCCGCCCTCTTGTTCATGCTGTCCATAGCGATCTGCTCGAAGGGCTTGTTGGGCACCCGACGGCGCGCACGAAGCATCGCGCGCGGGGCTTCGGGAGCCTTGATCGGCTGGACCCTGGTGGTCGCCACTTACAAACCGGCGCGCGATTTCGTGGAGACGGCACTGCGCCACACATGGAGCGAAGAAGTCTATCTCGGCCGCATGGTGCGCCGTGCCGCTGCGCTGGAAGCGTTCGCGAGCGACCCGGACGGTTTTCAAGGACTCGCCATGTCGCGGATCGAGCAGCTCAAAAAGCGCTACGACATGACGGGCACGGCGCAGAGCCACGTTTGGACCAACCCGCCGCCGCCCAACCCGCGCGTCGACGCCAAGCTCCGCGCGATGCGGCCGAAGCCTGGTTTCAACGTGCTCTTCTACTACGTGGATACCTTGCGCCACGACGTTGCGAGCGATCCCGCGCTGATGCCGAACACCGCGCGCTTCGCCGAGGCCTCGCTCGCTTTCCAGCGTGCGTACGCCACGGGCTCGGACACGCTGCGGAGCCTGCCGAGCCTTACCGGCGGCCGCTACGACCTCGGCCTCGTGCACGACGGAGATCTGCTCGAGCTCGCGCGCCGCGCCGGCTACGACGATCACATCGTCATCGGCAAGAGCGCGCACGAGTTCCTGGCGCGTCTACGGCCGAGCTTTCGTTTCAGCAAGACGAGCATCGTCGACGACTACGACGCGGACGCCAAGGTGTGGGGCTACGGCGCGGATCGCATCACGGCACCGGAGATCGTGGACCGCTCCCTCGAGTGGCTCGAAGAACGCGAGGGCAACAATCCGTTCTTCCTCTGGATGTTCCACTTCGACGTGCACAGCTGGCGCGAGCTCAAAGAGGACGACGTCAGCGCGGCGGCCGAGCGTTACGGCATACCGGAAGACGAACACCCAATCAATTGGCGCTACCGCGTCGCGGCGCGACAGGTCGACGCCGAGTTCGGCCGCCTGCTCGATGGGCTCGCGCGACACAGGCTCGAAAAGGACACGATCGTGGTGTTCTTGTCCGATCACGGCGAGGCGCTCGGTCGCGGCGGGTTCTGGGTTCACTCGGTCTTTCTGTGGGATTCTTTGATCCACGTGCCGCTCTTGCTGCGCGTGCCGGGGCTCGAGCCCGCGCGCATCGACTCGATCGTGTCGCTCGTCGACATCGCTCCGACGCTCGGACGCTACCTCCAGCCGGACCTCGACGTTGGTCGCTACCACGGCGAAGACTTGCTCCAGTATCTCCTGCCGAATCCTCCGGAGCGGCGTCTGCCGATCCTCTTGACGAGCGCGCTCAAGGACGTGCTCGAGCGCATCGGGGTCGTGGATCCGACCACGCGCACGAAGCTCGTGGTGCCGCTGGAAGCGGCCAAACCGGAGCTCTACGACTTGAACGATTCGGCTCGGGACGAACACGATCTGGCCGAGGAGCGGCCGGCCCTGGTGGCAAGGCTGCTGAGCACCCTGGTGCGTTCGCCGTTGTTCCCTCGCTCGCCCGGCGACTTCGATCTCTTGGCGCGCGACGGGCGCCGCTACGACAAGGTC
The DNA here is from genome assembly GCA_036393455.1 of Polyangiaceae bacterium. GTDB lineage: Bacteria > Myxococcota_A > Polyangia > Polyangiales > Polyangiaceae > DASWGX01. Next base: position 9,473 of record DASWGX010000123.1, on the reverse strand, counting down.
AACCGCTGAGGTCGTCGGAGCAGCAGAGCGAGCCGAGAGCCGCCCGCGCTTCGTCCCGCACGAACGGCGAGGTATCCTCCGTCAAGCGTTCGAGCGTCGCCGTTACGCGAGGGACGTCCACGGTTCCTGGACTTTTCGCGGCGAGTCGCCCGAGCGCCCAGGCCGCGTGCCCCCGAACGATTGCGCTCGAGTGGCCGAGGGCGGCCTGCTCCAGCGGGGCGAGCGACGCGGGCTCGGCGAGGTTGCCGAGCACGACCGCGGCGTTGCGCGCCAACTGCTCGCGCGTGGCGCGGCCGAGGGCGCTCCGCTTGGTGAGCTTCCGGTATTGGGCGGCGCCGAGCGCGAGCCATTCGACGGCATCGGCGGCGTCGAGGCCCGGGCGCGCTTCGAGCTCCGGCGGCGGCGCGGGCGCTTGCGCGGTCGCGTTGTACGGACACACGTCCTGGCAGACGTCGCAGCCGAACATGCGGTTGCCGATTGCAGCGCGGAGCTCGCGCGGGACTTGTCCTCGGTTTTCGATCGTCAAGTAAGCGATGCAGCGTCGTGCATCGAGCACGTAGGGTCCGACGAAGGCTCGTGTGGGGCAGGCTTCGAGGCAGAGTGTGCAGCTTCCGCACCCTCTCCCTATCGGCAGGGACGGCGCTATGTCGACGTCGAGCAGCAGCTCCCCCAAAAAAACGAAGGTCCCCGCACCGGGCACGATCGTCAGGGTCGACTTGCCCGTGAAGCCGATGCCGGCGCGGCGGGCCGCCTCGTGCTCGAGCAGCGGCGCACTGTCGACGCAAGCGCGCGACACGACGGGTCTGCCGACGAATTCGGCGCAGGCGTCGGCGAGCTTCCAGAGCTTGTTTCTGAGCACGTGGTGGTAGTCGTCGCCGCGGGCATAGCGCGCGACGAGACCGAGGCGTTCGCCCTTCTTCCGCAGTGCGGCGATTCCACTTCCGGGATACGGAAGCGCTAGACTGACGAGGGTGAGCGCATCGGGGAACAGGCGCTTCGGATCCGCTCGCTCGGGATTGCGAAGGTAGTCCATCGTACCGGCGTACTCGGCTTCGACCCAACGCATCAAAGCCTCCCGGGCCTCGCGGTACGGACCCAGCGACGTGAAGCCGGCTTCCACGAAGCCGAGCTCGAGCGCCGCGGCCCGAATTCGAGTCGCGATTTCGTCCGACGACGGGGACTCGCGAGCGGCACGCGCCGGTTCGTGTCTCCTCACGCCCTTGGGCGCCTCGGAGGCCGAAGCTGGTTTGGCCGGTAGACCAGTCAAGGTGGACAGAAGGATAGAATGTCGCCTTTCGGTCGCAAGTCGTCCCATTTTGCGGGGTTGGGGAATAAGAGGGGCGGGATCGTGGTCCCTACGCGCGGCGCTTTGTGCTAACGCCCCCCCGGAGCCGGCCTTTGGTGATGGGGCCGGCGTCGTGAATGGGTCCTGCCGCTGCGGCGGCCAAGTGAAAACAACTGCCTTGGATCGGTCGTGATACAAGTCGAAGACCTCTATAAGTACTACGGCGATCGGCGCGCGATCGGGCCCGTCACCACGACGATTGCAAAGGGAGAAGTCGTCGGGTTGTTGGGCCTGAACGGCGCCGGGAAAACGACGACGTTGCGCGTGCTTGCGTGCGACCTCTTGCCCACCAGCGGCATGGTGCGCGTGGACGGCTACAACGTCGTCGAACAGCCGCACGAAGTACGCATGCGCATCGGCTATCTTCCCGATCTACCGCCCCTGTACGGCGACATGACGGTGTCGGAGTACCTGCGCTACGCGGCGCGCCTGCGCGGCGTGCCCTCGCGAGAGGTCGACAAGCGCGTCCAGGTGGCGGAAGAGCTCACGGAGCTCGGCAGCGAACGGGGACGCTTGATCGGCGCGTTGTCGCACGGCTATCGGCAGCGCGTCGGCATCGCGCAGGCCATCGTGCACCGGCCGGCTTTCGTCGTGCTCGACGAGCCGATTTCGGGCCTGGATCCCGCGCAGATCGTCGAGATGCGGTCACTCGTCCGGAGCTTGCGCGGCGAGCACACGGTCGTCATCTCCAGTCATATCCTTTCCGAGATCAGCGAAACCTGCGACCGCATCCTCGTGATTCGCGACGGCACGATCGTCGCGTCGGGCACCGAGGCCGAGCTGGCCGCGAGCCAGCGCGGCATGCGCGTCGACGTCACCGTGGCGGGCGGCGGCGAGGGTGTCGCGGTCCGGGCCAGCGCGCTGCTCGGCGCGCTTCCGGGCGTAACGGCCGTAGAGCCGGTCAACCTTCGCGATCAGAGCGAGGACGCCGTGAGCTTCCGCGTCGCGAGCGATCGCGACGTCCGCGCGGAGCTCTGCCAGGCGCTGGTTCGGGCGAACTTCGGCCTCTTGGAGGTCGCGCACAGCGAGCGCGAGCTCGAAAACATCTTCCTCGAGCTGTCGAGCGGCCCAGGCGGCAGGTCGGGGCGAGCGCACGCTCCAGCGCCCGCCGTTTCCACGACGGAGGCCAGCGCATGACGAAGGCGCTCTTGGTGGCACGGCGCGAGATGTTCGCCTACCTGCGCTCGCCGCTCGGCTCGGCGATCATCGCGGGCGTGCTGCTCGTCGACGGCATCTGGTTTTACTGGCAGGGCTTGACGGAGAAGCTCCTTTCCGCGGACGTGCTCGCGCAGTTCTTCTACGGCGCCAGCGGCACCACGATGGTCGCGGGTCTCTTGCTCTCCATGCGCCTGCTCGCCGAGGAGCGGCAGACGGGCACGTTCACGCTGCTCAACACCGCGCCGCTGCGCGACGTCGAGATCGTCGCGGGTAAGTTCCTCTCGGCGCTGGTGGTCATCGTCGTGATGACTTTGCTCACCCTCTACATGCCCCTGCTCATCCTGGTGAACGGCAAGGTCAGCGTCGGTCACATCGTGGTCGGGTACGTCGGGCTCGTCTTGCTCGGCGGCGCCGCGACGGCGATCGGGCTCTTCGCGTCCGCCCTCGCGCGTTCGCAGGTGGTGGCGATCATCCTGGGTGCCGCCATGCTGACGCCGCTCGTGCTGCTCTGGATGGTGGCGCGCGCCGTCGATCCGCCGCTCAACGGCTTCCTCTCGGACTTGGCCATCCACCACGAAAACTTCAGGCCTTTCATGCTCGGCACGCTGAAACTGCAAAGTGTCGTCTACTATGCTGCGCTGACGTACTTCTTCTTGCTCGCGGCGACCAAGACGCTGGAGGCGCGGCGATGGCGGTAGACGATCCCGAGCAGAAAAAGGCCGAAGAAGAGGCATCGGAGGCCGAAGCCACGGGCGGAGCTCCGTCGCCCGCCGGCGAAGGCGAAACGCCGGAAGGTCCGGGCGGCCCCGAGCGGTCGGAGGCCCCCACGGAACAGGGCGGCGATACGCGGCCGGAAGCGGCGGCGCCCGGCGACGTGAAGCGTCAGGATCCGGCCTGGGCGGTACCGCTCTATCTCGGCGGGCTCGTCGCGATCTACGTCGGAGAGCGCGTGCTCTCGGGGCTCGAGAGCGGCGGCTGGGTTCCGACCGTGCTCGGCATCGGCGCCGTGCTGGCCGCCACGCTCGTGCGCCTCTCGCCGCGGTTTCGCAGCGGCGGCGATCGAGGGCGCATCGAAAATCTGATGGCGGGGGTGAGCGTGGGCGGGCTCGTGGCGCTCCTGATCTACTTCGCGAGCACCGACGCGGGCATGGCCCGCCTCGGCCTGGACACGCTGCCGATCGACGAACGCGATCGCGTCGAGGGCATCATGATGGTGGCGTGGGTCGTCCTCTTGGCGCTCTCGGTCACGCCGATGGTCTTCGCGCAAACGGCGCTTTTCCCGATGCGCAAGGCGGAACGTCCCGAGAGCCGGCGCGTGCGCGCCGCCGCCGTGGCCGGGCTGTCGCTCGCCATGGCGGCCGTTTACGGCGCGCTGTTCGTTTTCGTCGCCGAAGGCAGCAACGTGAAGGCGGACTATTCCTACTTCAAGACGTCGCGCCCGAGCGAGTCGACCCGCAAGATCGCCGAAAGCATCAAAGAAAGCATCCGTGTGACGGCGTTCTTCCCCGAAGTGAACGAGGTGCGGAACGAAGTGGAAGGCTACCTGCGCGACCTCGCGGCGGGCATTCCCAAGCTCCAGGTGGACGTGAAGGATCGTCTCATGCATCCGAAGCTCGCTCGCGAGCTCCGGGCGATGCAGGACGGCGTGATCGTGCTTTCCAAGGGCGGCTCCCACAACCCGATGACGATCGGCACCGACCTCAAGACGGCTCAGGCCAAGCTGAAGACCCTGGACAAAGACTTTCAGGAGCAGCTGATGAAGGTGGCCGTTTCGCGGCGCGTCGCCTACTTGACGGCGGGGCACGGCGAGCTCAACGACCGCGGCGCCCAGGAGGGCCGGTCGAGCAAGATCGTGCGAGAGATTCTGCGCAGCCAGAACTTCACCGTGAAAGACCTGGGCCTCGCGCAGGGCCTTGCGTCGGAGGTGCCGGACGACGCAGGCGTCGTCATGGTTCTCGGCCCGACCCAGCCGTTCTTGTCCGAAGAGATCGAGACGCTCCAGCGTTACGCCGACGGCGGCGGACGCCTCTTGATGGCGCTCGACCCCGACGGCGGCGCCGACGAGCCCTTCGCCGCGGCCGCCGTCGCGCCCCCGGTTGAACCCCGGGGTGACGCGGGTGCAGCCGAGGCAACCGCAGCCGAGGCAACCGCAGCCGAGGCAAGCAAGGCGCCGGAGCCAACGGTCGCGGAGGGCACCAAGTCCGCTCCCGCCGCCACCGAGGACCCGCGCATGGCGTCGCTCGACGCGCTCGCCGGCCTCGCCGATCTCCGGTTCTCGCCGGTCGTGCTGGCGAACGAGCGGCAGCACATCCGGCGTCGTTTCAACGCCTCGGATCGCGTATTGCTCCCGACGTCGAGCTTCTCGTCGCACGCCTCCGTGTCGACCCTGAGCCGGAACGCGCCCCGCGCGGCCATCGTGATCAACGGTGCCGGCAGCCTGGAGCGCGCGGAGCGGCCGAAGGGCAAGATAGACTTCGCGGTGCGCTCGCTGCCGGGCACCTTCGGCGACAGCAACGGGAATTTCCGCCAGGACGAACCGGCAGAGAAGTCCAAGGTGTTCCAACTGGCGGCGGCGGTCACGCGCGAGATCAAAAAGGGCGACGCGCCGAAGAGCGAGACGGAGCCGAAGCAGGAGGACGAGAAGAAAGGCCCGGAAGCCAAGGAGGAGAAAGGCAAGAAGGGCAAGGACGCGAAGAAACAGAACGCCGGCGCGGCCGATGAGTTTCGCGCGTTCGTCATCGCGGACAGCGACGTCTTCGCCGACTGGATCATGGGCAGGGCGCCGGCCAACCCCTACCTCTTCGTGGACGCGGTTCGCTGGCTGGTAGGGGAGGAGAGCTTCGCCGGCGAAGTGAATACGGAAGAAGACGTCCGCATCGAGCATACGAAGCAAGAAGACTTGGCGTGGTTTTACGCGATCATCTTCGGAGCGCCTGCCGTGGTGCTCGGCCTCGGCCTCTTCGTGAGCCGGCGCTCCCGCGGCAAGCTTCGGGCGGCCTAGCGGCGTGGAGACGAGCATGCGCGGTTTGATCGGTCACATCGTCACGTTGGTCGTCGCTTCGGGCCTTGCACTGAACGCCTGGACGAGCGAGGACCAGCCGCTCGGCGACGAGGGCGAGCGTGTGGAAGTCTGGGGCGGCAAGCCCGACCAGGTCGAATACCTCGCCTTCGAGGACGACAAGACCAAGGTCAAGCTCGAGGTCAAGAACGACGAACAGGGCACCTGGTTCGTGGCGACCTCGGACAAAGAAGTCACGGCGCCGAAACGCGGCGCCCACGGCGCGCACGGCGCGCACGGCGCGCACGGCGACGACGAAGCCAAAACGAGCGAGGCGCCGGCCAAGGGCAAACGAGAGAAGAAGCGCTTCGTCGCCGTCACGGCCGCGAACAAGCTGCTCGAAAGCGTAGCCCCGCTGATGGCGCTGCGCGCGGTCGGAAAAATCGACAAGAAGCGCGACGAGGAGTTCGGCTTCGACAAACCCGAGGGCACGCTCAAGGTCAAGGTCGCCGGGCAGGAGCATTCGCTCGTCATCGGCGGCACCACGCCGGGCGGCGCCGATCGCTACGCGCGGACCGGCAGCGGCGAAGTCTACGCTCTCTCGGGCGACGTCGTTCAGGATCTGAGCTATGCCGATTCGCGGCTGCTCGAGCGCGACTTGCACGGTTTTGCCCAGGACCAAGTGGGCCGCGTCAAGCTCGAGAGCTCTGGCAAAAGCCGGGAGCTCTTGCGGCTCGAAGGCAAGGTCGAAGGCTGGGCCGACATTGCGGCTGCGGACAAGCAAGACGAGACGGCCGGAAACTGGATGACCAAGCTCGGGCGCCTGCGCGTGCTCGAGTACGTCGAGAAGCTCGAAAAGCCGCCGGGCCCCGAGAGCATCGTTGCACGTGTGGAGTACTACGACGAAAAGCGCCGTCCGCTCGGCTTTCTCGAGCTCGTCAAGGTCAAGGGGAAAGGCGACGAGGTCGATTACTACGCTCGCAGCGAGCACAGCCGCTGGTACGTCAAGCTCTTGAAGAGCGCTGCGGAGCCGCTCGAACAGGATCTGGGCTCGGTGTTGAAGTAGCGGAACCGGCGCCTCGCGTTTCGCAATCCAACGTCCCGCCGATCAATTCCGTCATCGCGGACCGGGTCACACGGGTTCGCCGCGGCCGGCGCGAACTCCCCGGTCCCGCGCCACGCGCGATTGAGTACAATCCGAGCGTCGTGTTGCGGCTCCTCTGTTGTGCTTCTGCGAGCGTCGTGCTCGTCCTGGCCGGCTGTCAGTCGGGCCGGCAGTCGCTGCGCGGCCCTGGCGACGACACGTCCGGCGCTGGAGGCGACGTCGGTGCCGCCGCGACGGGCGGCACCGGCGGCGTGGGAGGTGGCTCCGGCTCTGCCAACGGCGGCACCGGAGCAGTGTCCGAGCCGGGGGTCACCTTCATCCAGGAGGACGAGCTCGGGTTTTCGGCCGTCGACGGCTTGGTCCTGCCGAGGCAAGGCAGCACCAGCGTCACGGGCTACACGGGAACGGGCTTTTGCGACGGCGACCCCGGCATCGGCACGGCCATCGGCTGGAGCGTTGCCGCGGAGCGAGCCGGCCCGGCCGCGCTCGCCTGGCGCTACGCGTTCGGCGGCACCGAAACGAATCTCCGCGACGCGACGCTGCTCGTCAACGGGGCCGAAGTCGCACTGGTCGAATTCCCGTACACGGTGACTTGGAACGACTGGCAAGAGACGCCGCCGCTCGAGGTCGATCTCGACGCAGGCCCGAACTTCATCCAGCTCGTCGCCGTCCACGACAGCGGGCTCGGGAATGTCGACTACCTCAAGCTGCTCGGAGAGGGCATTTTGCCGTCCGCGCCGCGCTTCACCCTCGACGTCGCCCAAAATGACGAGGAGGCCGGCGCGGTCTCCTACTCACCGGTGCAGGACTTCTACGAACAGGGCACGAACATCACGCTCTACGCCGAGGCGAACGCCGGGTATTTCTTCCAGAGCTGGACCGGCGAGGTAACCAGCGATGTCGCGGAGCACACCTTCAGCATCGAGGGCAATACGGCGGTGAGCGCGCGTTTTTTGCCGGAAGGGGCCGAGCAAGACCCGGACCTCGTGGGCTATGCGACGGTGCAGGACGACGACGGGACGCCGTACCTGGTGACGGGAGGGTCGCTCGGTGAAATGGTGACCGCCACGACCCTGGAGGAGCTGAAAGAGTACCTGGAGAGCCCGGAGCCCTACGTGGTTTCCTTTTCGGGCACGCTCGAAGCCGCCGACGAAATCCAGATCGCCTCGGACAAGACGTTGCTCGGGGTCGGAGATTCGGCGCACCTCGTGGGCGTCGAGCTCGAAATCAACGGGTCGCGCAACGTCATCGTCCGCAATGTCACCGTGTCCCACGTGGTCGCGGACGGTGCCGGCGTCGCCAACGACGCCATCGTGATTACCGGCGGCGCGAAGAACGTCTGGATCGACCATTGCGACCTCTTCTCCGACCTCGACAACGGGGCGGACTATTACGATGGCTTGCTGGAAATCAAGAACCGGGCTTCTTTCATCACCGTTTCGTGGACGGTCTTCCACGACCACTACAAAGCAAGCCTGATAAGCTCCGGCGACGAGCAGGTCGGCGACACGGTCATTCGCGCGACCTACCATCACAACTTCTTTCGCAACTGCGGCTCCCGCATGCCGAGCATCCGCTTCGGCAAGGCGCACGTCTTCAATAACTACTATCTCGATAACGACTTCGGCACGGGCGTCAACACGCGCATGGGCGCGGTGGTCCGGGTCGAGCACAACTACTTCTTGAACTCGGAGGACCCCATCGTTTCGCGCGACAGCGCGACGCCGGGCACCTGGGACGTGGTGAACAACGTCTTCGACGCGTGCTCGGGGGAGCAGCCCACCGAATCGACCGGCAGCCTCACCGTGCCGTACGCTTACGAGGCGGAGGCCCCCGAGGACGTCCCGGACGCCGTCGCCGAAGGCGCGGGAGTCGGCAAGCTTTGAACCTATCGCCGTCCCTTGCGCGCGCGCCTTGCCCGTCTCGCACCGGCGACCGGCCGCCAGGCCAGGGCCTCTAACCGAGCTTCGATGGGACGCGGCCGGGGTCATCGGGCCCCGCCGAGCGCGGGCGCGTGTTTCCGCGCGCGATGCGCTGGACGGAAGGCATTCGTCGTACGGAAGGCATCGTTGTACGGAAGGCATCGTGCGAACGATCAGTGAGGCCGCTCGGGTCGGCATGGAGTCGTTTGGCTCGGAACCGGGTGTGAGCGCGGACCGAACGCGTCGCGCCGTCATGACGCTGCTCGGTCTCGCGTGCGGAGTGGCGCTCGCAGAAGGCCTCGGGCGCGTCGCGATGGGCAGCGGCGGGACTCGAGCCGACGCGCCGCGGGCCTCGAGCGTGCGTGAAATTCCGAACAAGGTGGATCGCTTGCCGGCGCCGGAGCCTGACCGGCCGAGCCTGCTCTTGATCGGCAATTCGCACACGTATTCGCTGCCGGGAAAAACGAAGGGCGAGCCCGCGCGGGCGGATTCCGGCGCGACGCTGATCGACGAGCTCGGAAAACGCGTGGCGGCGCGGCTCTCGCCCGAGGCAGAACCGATATTCTACCGGCTCGCGTATCCGAACCTCCTCCCGATGGAGATGCTGCTGCGCGTGGGGCAGCTGCTCCACGCCGGCTATCGTCCCGAGCTGGTGGTGCTCGGGCTGACCTACCGGAACGTGGCTCGAGATTCGCGCGTGCGGCCGGAAATCGAGGAACTTGCCGCGGACACCGAGCTCATCGCCTGGCTGCGGCATTCGATCGACGCGCTCGGCACCCCGGCGGCGCGCCGCGTGGTGCGCGCGCTCGACGCCGAAGTCGCGCGCCTCGCCGGTCGCGAAAGCCGCGCGCTCGGGCAGTCTCACGCCGACAGGTTGGACGAGAGGCTGACGCGCGGGCTGGGAGCGGGCTCGGTCTTGCTCGGCGAGAGCGCGGAGCTGCGCGC
>DASWGX010000122.1:0-4074 GCA_036393455.1 Polyangiaceae bacterium | reverse complement strand
AAAAAAACCGCCCGCTCGTCCACGCGTTGCGCACTCGTCCCGAGGACATCGCGCGCGGCGCCTTCGTGTTCGATACGCCTCAGTCCTGGTTCGGGCGCGTGCTCGGACGCCGTCGCTCGTCACCGCCGCCTCCGCCGCCCGATTCCGGGCCGGATTTGGAGGAGCTCGAAGCGCTGCTCATCGACATGCCGCCGGCGTCGAGCGCGGGACGGCAGAGCCGTCCGCCGCCTTCCTCCGAAGAGCACGCTCTGCGCGCGCTGGTCGAGCAGGAGCTCGCCGGCTCGCGCGGAGCGAACGGCCAAACGCTGGCGCGCGGGGACGGTAAATAGCTTTCCCGGCGTTTCGGGCGTTCGCGCATCCCTGTTAGAGTCCGGCGCGGCGAAGCCATGGCCGTCGCGCAAGGCAGTTGTCCGAACTGTGGGGCGCCGATTGAGTTCGGCCTCGGCGCCTCCCTGGCCAAGATCTGCGAGTACTGCCGCGCAACCGTCGTGCGCTCGGATCGCGGCCTCGAAAATCTGGGTATCGTCGCGGATCTCGCGGACACGCCGTCCCTGATTGCGGTCGGAGACGAAGGCGCGCTTTCGGGCAGGCCGTTCCGCGTGTTCGGTCGCGTGCAGCTCGACCATGGCCAGGGGCCCTGGGACGAGTACTACGTCGCCTTCGATCACGGGCGGAGCTGGGGATGGCTCGCTTTCGCCGAAGGGCGCTGGCACGTCACGGAGCATGTCGCGGGTCCAACCGCACCGCCCTACGCGTCGCTGCGCCTCGAGCAGGACATCCCGCTCGGACCGCACGGCGTGTTTCGGGTGACGGAGATCAAGACCGGACGCGTGACGTCGGCGGAAGGCGAGCTCCCGGGCGCAACCCGCCCCGGAACGGAACGCTACTATGCCGATCTCTTCGGGCGCGACAACGCGTTCGGCACTCTCGACTTCGGCGACGGCCGGAGCCCCGTCGAGGTTTTCCTGGGTTTCGTCTTCGAGGAAACCCGCATGCAAGTCAGTGCGCTCGGCCCGCGCAGCGCGCGCAAGGTCCAGACGAGCGTCATCGCATGCCCGAACTGCGGCGGAGAGCTGCCGCGGCTCTCCGGCGAGCGCGCCGAACGCCTCGGCTGCCCCTATTGCGGCGCCGTGAGCGACATTGCGACACAGCGCATCGTCAGCCAGCAGGAAGCCGCACGCGCCGGTACGGACATTCCCATGGGCGGAAAGGCCGAGCTCGGAGGCGCCTCATACGTCTGCATCGCCTATGTGCGGCGCAGATCGGACTTCGAGGGCGAACGCTACCGCTGGGAGGAGTACCTGGTATGGGCCGCCTCCGTCGGCTTTCGCTGGCTGGTCAAGGACCCCGAGACCGGCTGGTCGTGGGTCACGCCGGTCAACCCCGCGGAAATCGACCTCCGTGGCATGCCGGATCACGTCCGCTGGCACAACCGCTCCTTCCTTTTGCGGAACCGCAATGTGGCGGAGGTCGAATACGTCCTCGGCGAGGTCTACTGGAAGTGCGAGGTCGGCGAGCGCACGCGCGTGAGCGACCTCATCGAGGGCGGCGAAGTCCTGTCGCGCGAAGAGAGCCCCGGCGAAGTCCGCTGGAGCCACTCGGCAAAAGTGCCTTGGTCGGTCCTGGCGCAGGCGTTCGGGCTCGACCCGGATGGCCCGGGAAAGCCCGTCACGCCGAGCGGGTCGGCGGGCGGCGCGGGCTGCGGAAGCTCGCTCTTTTACCTCCTGGTGCTGGGGCTCATCCTCGTGTTCGTGATGATGAACAGCTACAGCGCGTTTCCACTCGGAGTCATCGTCGGAGGAGCCTCGCGTGGCGGCGGCGTCTACTTCGGCGGCAAGTAACGAGCCGTCGGTTCGATCTCGCTCGGCGGGCGCGCCGTCGCTCGGGCGCGCGTATTTCTGGTACGGCGCCGTCGCGGCGGCGCTGCTCGCCGTCGCGTTCGAGCGTTTCGTCTTCTCCGGGCCTCTGGCGCACGCGGGGTCGGTTCCCGCACTGCCGCGAGCTCTGCCGCTCGCCGCGGCAGCGGCGGGCACCGCCGCCGGCATGTGGCCGCGTTCGCGAAAACGCGTGGCCCAGGCGACACCGTGGCGGCTCTGTGCGCTCGCGCTCGTCGGCGCCGCCTCGGGGCCGCTCTGGTTCGTGGCTTTCGCAACGCCCGCGCTGTTCACGCCGCTCCTCGTCGTGGTTCCGGCCGCGTCCGCGTGGCTCTCGGTCAACGCGGCGCGCGGCGTCGTACACACTCTGCTGCCGCTCGGTCGTCTCGCGGGCTTGCCGCGCCTCGGTCCGCTCCGCGTGGCGGCGTTTTGCGGCGTGTGGTTTTCGTTGCACGCCGCGCTCGAGCTCCTCGGCCTTTGGCGCGAAAGCGCTCTGCTCGCCAGTGCCTTGTCCGTGCTCGCCGCCTGGTTCGTGACCTTGCACGAGGAGCTCGAGCGGCGAGCGTACCCGCGCGCCCGGTCGATTCAGGGGCTGGCGGCGCTGTGCTTCGCGCTCTCGGCCGCCAGCGTGCTCGTTGCGGCGCGCACGCTTCCCGCAGCCGATGACGTCGCCGCGCGCGCCGGTACCGTCCTCTACGCCTCGAGCGGACCGCACCCGGCAGTCGTCGCCCGCTCGCCCATCGGGTACGAGCTGTGGCTCGGCCGCGCGCTTCGCGTACCGGCCCTGGACGCTCCACGCTACTTCGAGTCCCTGATCCATCCGGCGATGACGCTCGCAGCGCGGCCCGCGCGCGTGCTCGTGGTGAGCCTCGGGGACGGCATGGCCGAGCGCGAGGTGCTGCGGTACCCCGAAGTTGAGAGCGTCACCGCCGTCGTATTCTCCAGCGAGGTCGCCGAGCTCTCTCGAACGCTTCCGTGGCTCCGCGAGCGCTCGGAGTCTTCGCTGCTTTCGGAACGCGTCCGCCTCGTCGTGGAGGAACCGAGCGCCTGGCTCGAGCAGACGCAGGCGCGCTTCAACGTCGTGGTCTTGGACGCTCCCGACCCGGAAGGTTATCTCGAAGGCAAGTACTATACGCGGCACTTCTATCGTCTGATGCGAGACCGCCTGGCATCGAACGGCATTCTCGTGGTTCAAGCGACGTCGGCATTCACCACGCCGAAGACGGCGTCCACGCTGGAAGCGACCTTGAAAGCGGCGGGCTTTCACACGCGGCGCTACCACGCACCGGTCCAAAGCTACGGCATCTGGACGTTCATCCTCGCGAGTCGCGCCGCGCTTCCCCCGCGCGAACGGCGTCCGTTGCCGGCCGGGCTCGAGTTTCTGAATCGCGCCGGCATGGCGGCGCTGTTCGTGGAACCCCGAGACCTGGTACTCGACCGAGAGGCCGCCCCGAGCTTGCTCTTTTACCAGCGCGCCGTTCACCGTTTCGAAGAAGAGCGTGAAGGGCTCTAACGCGAGCTCATGGAGACCCAAAGGCGCGGCGCCGGCGACGAATGCCGGGGCGACCCTGCCGAATGCGCGAGCGAGCCACCAGAGTCGGTCGCATGCGACGCCCGGAATCGACGCTCGGCGACCCGCGCCGGCTCCGTCGTGGCTCCTGGTGGGAACCAACCGGGCCCCGCCGACGAGGCCTCGAACAGGGGCCTAGGGGCGCGCGCCGGCACCGCCCGAAGCGGCGGGAAGCTGCTGCTTGCCGCGGCGCGACAAAAACGAGTCCACCGGGACTTTGCAACTCCACTAAGCCTTTGCAATCGGTGTTAGGGTCGCCGGCAGCATGAGCCCCGCCCCTGCGGCGCCGAGCGCCCCTCGGGCGTCGTCACCTTCCCGCGCCGCAAACCCCAATCGTTTCCTCAACGACTCTCGCGACGTCGTGTTCGTACGGCTTTGCGCGGCGATCACGCTGGTGCAGTTGCCGTGCGCGATCGCTTTGTTCGTCGTGGAGAACGTCACCTGGTGGCTCGCGGCCGGGTACTGGCTCTTGTGGGGCTGTCTGTTCATGGATCGCTACATCCTCATGCTGCACGCGACGGCCCATCGTCCGTTGTTCCGGCGAGAGTGGCGCTTTTTGAATCGCTACATCCCGTGGGTGATCGGTCCGTTCTGCGGGGAGACTCCAGAATCCTACTTTGCACACCACCT
>DASWGX010000121.1:0-8913 GCA_036393455.1 Polyangiaceae bacterium | reverse complement strand
CGAGCGCAGCGTGATTCGCTTCTTGTACGGACGCCCGCTCGAAACGCTGCTCGCGACATGGGGCCTGAGCCTGGTCATGATTCAAACGGTGCGCGTCGTCTTCGGGGCGCAGAACGTGACGGTCGCGAACCCGGACTGGCTCTCCGGCGGCTGGGAGCTCATGCCGACGGTGGTGCTTCCCTACAGCCGCATTGCCGTCGTCTGCTTCGTCATCGTGGTGGTCGCTTTCGTGTACTTTTTGCTCCAGCGTACGAGCCTGGGGCTTCAGGTGCGCGCCGTCACCCAGAACCGAGAGATGGCTGCCGGAATGGGCATCGCGACGCGGCGTGTGGACACTCTGACCTTTGGGTTCGGGTCCGGTGTTGCCGGCCTCGGCGGCGTGGCACTCTCGCAGCTCGGCAACGTCGGGCCGGAGCTCGGACAGAGCTACATCGTGGACTCCTTCATGGTCGTCGTGGTCGGCGGCGTCGGCAAGCTCGCGGGCACCGTCGCCGGAGCCATGGGCCTCGGCGTCTTGAACAAGTACGTGGAGCCGCTCTCCGGGGCCGTGCTCGGTAAGATCCTCATTTTGATCCTTCTGATTCTCTTCATCCAGAAACGGCCCCAGGGCATCTTCGCGCTCAAGGGGCGCGCGGCGGAGGGCTGACGTGAAGAGGTTCAACGAGCTCGTTTCCCAACTGCACTCCCGGCGCGGCTGGGTCGCGCTGGCGGCCGCCTTCGCGGTGCTCGGTCTCGTCGTTCCGCTGCTCAACGTGTACCTCCCTCGAGATTCGGCCTTTCACGTGCCGAACTACGTCGTCACCGTGCTCGGCAAGTTCGCCTGCTACGCGATGGTCGCGGTGGCCATGGACCTCATCTGGGGTTTTACCGGCATCTTGAGCCTGGGGCACGGCGTCTTTTTCGCCCTGGGCGGCTACGCGATGGGCATGTACCTGATGCTCGAAATCGGCCAGGACGGTGTCTATCGCAGCAACCTGCCGGACTTCATGGTGTTCCTCGACTGGAAAGAGCTGCCGTGGTTCTGGTACGGCTTCGACAACTTCTGGTTCGCCCTTGCCATGTGCCTGTTCATTCCCGGGCTCTTGGCCTACGTGTTCGGCTTCTTCGCGTTCCGCTCGCGCATCCGCGGCGTCTATTTTTCCATCATCACGCAAGCCCTCACCTTCGCGCTGATGCTGCTCTTCTTCCGCAACGAGACGGGCTTCGGCGGCAACAACGGCCTTACCGACTTCAAGCGCCTCTACGGCTGGCCGCTGTCCGAGCCGGCCACCAAGCTCGCCCTCTACGTCATTTCCGTCGTGACGTTGTTCGGCGTCTATTTTCTGTGTCGCTACGTGGTCACGAGCAAGCTCGGGCGCGTGATCCGCGCCATCCGCGACACGGAAGGCAAGGTGATGTTCACCGGGTACAACCCGCTGAACTACAAACTTTTCGTCTGGACGCTGTCGGCCGTGATCTGCGGCCTTGCCGGCGCGCTCTACGTACCCCAGGTCGGCATCATCAACCCGAGCGAAATGGAACCGTCGAACTCGATCGAAATGGCGATCTGGGTCGCGTTCGGCGGTAGAGGTACGTTGTTCGGCGCCGCGGTCGGCGCGGCGCTGGTGAACGGCGCGAAGAGCTGGTTCACCGGCGCCTTTCCCGAAATCTGGCTGTACTTCCTGGGCGCCCTGTTCATCGGCGTCACCCTGTTGCTTCCCGACGGCGTCGTGGGCATCTTCGATCGCCTGGTCCTGAAGCGGAGTCGGGCGTGACGGTCGGCGAGATTGGGATGGAAAAAGTCGGAGTCGATGAGCCGTCTCGCGATCGGGCGGCTTCCACGCCGCATGAAACGACACCGCGGTCGACACCGCGTCCGAAACCCCGCTGGTCTTTTCGCCCGACGGCGAAGGAAGTTTCACGCGCGCGCTACGAGGCGGTCACCGCGCGGCGCTCCGCGCTGCTCTGCGTGGACAGCGTCAGCGTCAGCTTCGACGGCTTCAAGGCCCTCGACGACCTCACGCTGGTGCTCGACGACGGCGAGCTCCGCTGCATCATCGGACCGAACGGGGCCGGCAAGACCACGCTGATGGACGTGATCACGGGCAAGACGCGGCCCGACCTGGGCAGCGTGTTTTTGGTGGGCGACCTCACCGATTTGACGTCCCTCTCCGAGCACGAGATCGCGAACCGCGGCATCGGCCGCAAATTCCAGCGCCCCACGGTGTTTCAGGGGCACAGCGTGTTCGAGAACCTGGAGCTCGCGCTGAAGACGAACAAGGGCGTGTTCGCCAGCCTGTTTTCGCGCTTGAGCGGCGCCGAACGCGACACGATCGACGCGATGCTTTCGACCATCGGGCTAACGGAGCAGGTTCACACGCGCGCGGGATTGTTGAGCCACGGGCAGAAGCAATGGCTCGAAATCGGCATGCTGCTCGTGCAAGAGCCCAAGGTGCTCCTGGTCGACGAACCCGTGGCCGGCATGACTCATCAAGAAGTCGAGCGCACCGTCGAGCTCCTGTCGTCGCTCGCGGGCGAGCGGACGGTCGTGGTCGTCGAACACGACATGGACTTCGTGCGCAGCATCGCCACGAACACGGTGACGGTCCTGCACGAAGGTCGCATCCTGGCCGAAGGCAAGATGGAAGACGTGCAGAACGACGCCAAGGTGGTCGAAGTGTACCTGGGCCAATGACGGGTGAATGAGCCGTGCTGAGCGTCGAGAAGCTGAACCAATTCTACGGCGAAAGTCACACCCTCTGGGACGTCGACCTCGAGGTTCCCGAAAGCGCGTGCACGTGCTTGATGGGGCGCAACGGCGTCGGCAAGACGACGCTCTTGAAGGCCATCATGGGGGTCTTGCCGAGCGCCTCGGGCGCCGTGCGCTTCGACAAGGCGGAGCTGCGCCGCACGCCGCCGGAAACGCGGGCGCGGCGCGGCATCGGCTACGTACCGCAGGGGCGCGACATCTTTCCAGAGCTCACGGTGGAAGAGAATCTGCGCATCGGGCTCGTCGCTCGCCGCGACAAGAGGCGCACCATTCCGGAACGCATCTTCGAGCTCTTTCCGGTGTTGAAGAGCATGCTGAAGCGACGCGGAGGCGATCTCTCGGGCGGCCAGCAGCAACAGCTGGCGCTCGGCAGGGCGCTGGCGCTCGACCCGAAGCTCTTGATCTTGGACGAGCCGACCGAAGGTATCCAGCCCAACATCGTGCACGAAATCGGCGACGTCCTGCTCAAGCTCCAGGAAGAAAAGCTCACCATCTTGCTGGTCGAGCAGAAGCTTCCGTTCGCGCGCCGCGTCGCTCAGCACTTCACCATCATGAATCGCGGCCGCGTCGCCGCCGCGGGCAGCATGAGCGAGCTCACCGACGATCTGGTAGCGCGACACCTTGTGGTATGACCCCGGAGGCAGCGGCATCGACGGGCTGGACCGCGCGCCTGGAGCTCGGCGTCGGGCTGCGCGGCGGACGCTCGGTGCTCGAGTCGCGCCGGCACTCGGGACCGCTCGTCGTCCAGCGACCGTTCTATCCCGAAGGCGAGGGACGCTGCCACCTGTACTTGATTCACCCGCCGGGCGGCGTCGTGAGCGGCGACGAGCTCGGCGTACGCCTCGGCGTCGCGCGCGGCGCCAGCGCGCTCGTGACGACACCGGCCGCCACCAAGATCTATCGCAGCAAGGGCCTGGACGCCGTCGTCGAGCAACGGTTCACGCTGGAAGCGGGCGGCGCCCTCGAATGGCTGCCACAAGAGACGATCGCCTTCGACGGTGCGCGCGCCCGCTTGAAGACAATCGTTTCGCTGGAGCCGGGCGCGCGCTTCATCGGCTGGGATATCGTGTGCCTGGGCCGCCGCGCCGCGGGCGAGGGCTTTCAGCGAGGCAGGCTGGTGCAGCGCTTGGAGGTGTGGCGGAGCGGCGTGCCGCTCTTGGTCGAATCGATGACGCTCGAGGGCGGTTCCGCGTTCCAGCACGCGGCGTACGGGCTCCGAGGCCGCTCGTGCACGGGGACACTGGTCACCGTGGGAGCCGAGCCGGAAACCGTGAACGCCCTGCGCGCCCGCGTCGTGGAGCGCCGGGGGCCCGGCGCCGGCGACTTTGCCGCAACGGCGCTGCGCGGTGTCATCGTCTGCCGTTACCTCGGCGACAGCGGTGAACGAGCGCGTGACTTATTTTCGGAGGCATGGGAGATACTGCGGCCCGCCGCGCTCGGCTCGGGCGCGGTTCCGCCGCGCATCTGGGCGACCTGAGCCGCGCCCCGCTCACACGTGTGAGGCATTCATGGAACTATCGCCGCGAGAAAAGGACAAACTCTTGATCTTCACCGCCGGGCTCGTAGCGGAGCGCCGCAAGGCGCGCGGTCTCAAGCTCAACTATCCCGAGGCGGTGGCGCTCATCTCGGCCGCCATCCTCGAGGGCGCCCGCGACGGCAAGAGCGTCGCCGAGCTCATGAGCTACGGCACCACGCTGCTCAACCGCGAAGAGGTCATGGACGGCGTCGCGGAGCTGGTCACCGAGGTGCAGGTCGAAGCCACGTTCCCCGACGGGACGAAGCTCGTCACGGTTCACAATCCCATCGTCTAGACCAGAGCTCCCGCAAGGGGCCTGAGGAGGGCTCATGCTGCCCGGTGAAATCATCTGTCCCGATTCCGAGCTCGAGCTCAACGCCGGGCGTGAAAAGAAGACGCTCCGCGTTGCCAACACCGGAGACCGGCCGATTCAGGTCGGTTCGCACTACCACTTCTACGAGACCAACGGCGCGCTAAGGTTCGATCGAGACGCGGCGCGCGGCTTTCGTCTGGACATCCCCGCCGGCACCGCGGTGCGCTTCGAGCCGGGACAGGAGCGCGAAGTGACGCTGGTCGCTTACGGCGGCGCCCGCCGCGTCTTCGGTTTCAACGGCAAGGTCATGGGACCGCTCGGAGGCTCCTCGTGACGCGCATCGGCCGCCGCGCCTACGCGGAAATGTACGGCCCTACGCGCGGCGATCGCGTGCGCCTCGCGGACACGGAGCTCTTCATCGAAGTCGAAGAGGATAAAACCCTCTACGGCGAAGAGGTGAAGTTCGGCGGCGGCAAGGTGATCCGCGACGGCATGGGTCAGAGCCAGCACGGCGGCGACCAGGCGGTGGACACGGTGATCACCAACGCGCTCATCGTCGACCACTGGGGCATCGTCAAGGCGGACATCGGCATCAAGCACGGCCGTATCGCGAAGATCGGCAAAGCGGGCAACCCCGACGTCCAGCCCGGCGTGGGCATCGTGATCGGGCCCGGCACCGAGGTCATCGCCGGAGAGGGGCTCATCGCGACGGCCGGCGGCATCGACGCGCACATCCATTTCATCTGCCCGCAGCAGGTGGAAGAAGCGCTGATGTCCGGCATCACGACGATGCTCGGCGGCGGCACCGGGCCGGCCACGGGCACCAACGCGACGACCTGCACTCCCGGCGCCTGGAACATCGAACGCATGCTCGAAGCCGCGGACGCGCTGCCGGTGAATCTCGGCTTTCTCGGCAAGGGCAACGCGAGCTTGCCCGACGCGCTCGACGAGCAACTTCGCGCGGGCGCGATGGGCCTCAAGCTGCACGAGGACTGGGGCACGACGCCGGCGGCGATCGACACCTGCCTCGGCGTCGCGGAAAAGCACGACGTCCAGGTCGCCATCCACACGGACACCCTGAACGAGTCCGGTTTCGTCGAGGACACGCTCGCGGCGTTCAAGGGCCGCGCGATTCACGCCTACCACACCGAAGGCGCGGGCGGCGGCCACGCGCCCGACATCATCAAGGCGTGCGGCCAGCCCAACGTCTTGCCGTCGTCGACCAACCCGACGCGGCCCTACACCGTCAACACCATCGACGAGCACCTCGACATGCTGATGGTCTGTCACCACCTCGACCCGAGCATCGCCGAGGACGTCGCGTTCGCCGAGTCGCGCATCCGTCGCGAGACGATCGCGGCGGAAGACATCCTGCACGACCTCGGCGCCTTCAGCATGCTGGCGTCGGACTCCCAGGCCATGGGCCGCGTGGGAGAGGTCATCTGCCGCACCTGGCAAACGGCGCACAAGATGAAGGTGCAACGCGGACCCTTGCCGGAAGACAACGACCAGGCCGACAACTTTCGCGTCAAGCGCTACGTCGCCAAGTACACCATCAACCCGGCGCTCGCGCACGGCATGGCGAACGAAGTAGGCTCCTTGGAGGAGGGCAAGCTCGCCGACATCGTGCTCTGGAAACCGGCGTTCTTCGGCGTCAAGCCCGCTTTGATGATCAAGGGCGGCTTCATCGTCGCGGCTCCGATGGGCGACCCGAACGCCTCCATCCCGACGCCGCAACCGGTCCACTACCGGCTCATGTTCGGCGCGCTCGGCGGAGCGCGCGGTTCCACCTGCGTGAGCTTCGTCTCGCGCGCCGCGGCGGAACGGGACGTCGGAGCCAGGCTGCGGCTGTCGAAGCGCGTGGTCGCGGTGAGCAACGTCCGCGGCATCATGAAGAAGGACATGCTGCACAACGCCTACACACCCGAGATCGAGGTCGACCCGCAAACCTACGAGGTACGCGCCGACGGGCGGGAGCTCGTGTGCGAACCGGCGAGCGTACTCCCGCTCGCGCAACGCTACTTCCTGTTTTGACGCCTCCGGTGAAAGGCTACTACACGGCATGAGCGACCCGAGCGGGATGCGTAAAGCCTACGAGCTGGTCGAGCCGGAGAGCGCGGCAGAGCCGTCGGCAAAGCTCGAGCTCCCCTACGACGAACGAACCAAGAGCCGGGCTCGCGTCACCTTGAGCGACGGAAGCGAGCTCGCGCTCAGGCTGCCACGCGGCACGGTGCTGCGCGACGGCGCACGCCTCCTTTGCGACGACGGCAGCGTCGTCGCCGTCGAGGCGGCGCCGGAAAGCGTCTCGACGGCGCGCGCGGAGACGACACTGCTCCTGTTGCGGGCGGCCTATCATCTCGGCAACCGGCACGTGCCGCTCGAGCTCGGCGACGGCTTCGTGCGCTATCAGCACGACCACGTGCTCGACGACATGGTGCGCGAGCTCGGCCTCGGCATTCGCGCCGAACGGGCGCCGTTCGAACCCGAGGCGGGCGCCTACGCTCACCACCATGCTCACCACCATGCTCATCACCGTGCTCATCACCAGGGCCACCACCACGACCACCAGCACGAGCCGCACGAGCACGGCGGACACGAGCATGAGCACTGACGTTCGCGCGGCGGAAGCTCTCGAGGCGTCCTCCGCGCGCGAGCTTTTGTCCGCCCTGAGACTCTCGTCCCCTTCTCTGCCGATCGGCGCGTACGCTTACTCGCAGGGCCTCGAGCAGGCGGCCGCGGCGGGCCTCGTGCACGACGAGTCGTCGGCGCTCGACTGGATCTCGGGCCTGTTGACGCACGCCATCGCGCGCTTCGACGTACCGCTCCTCTTGCGCCTTTACGCGGCTTGGGCGCACGGCGACGTCGGCGCCGCCCGGCGCTGGGCTCGGCTGGTTATCGCGGGGCGCGAGTCGGCGGAGCTCCAAGCCGAAGAACGGCAGCTCGGTCAGAGCCTGTTTCGGCTCTTGGCCGATACCGGGCTCGCTGCCGGCGGACTCGAGCACGGCGACGCGACTTACCTCGGCGCGTTCGCGCTGGCAGCGTCCTCTTGGGGCATGCGTCCGAGGGCCGCCGCGCTCGCGTACGCGTACGCCTGGCTCGAGCACCAGACGAGCGCCGCGGTGCGCATCGTGCCCCTGGGCCACGCCGCCGGCCAGCGCATACTTTCGCAGTGCCTCGGTCGCGTACCCGGCGTCGTCGCCACGGGCGAAGCCCTTTCCGACCCCGAGATCGGCGCGTTCTCTCCTGGCCAGGCGCTGTCGAGCGCCCTGCACGAAACCCAGTACAGTCGCCTATTTCGATCGTGATGCGCCATTTCGATCGTGATGAGGAGGTCAACGAGCATGTCGGAGCATCAGACTTTGAGAGTGGGAGTAGGCGGACCGGTCGGTTCGGGCAAGACGACGCTGGTCGATGCCCTGTGCAAGCGCCTGCGCGAGCGCTTCTCGATGGCTGTCGTCACCAACGACATCTACACCAAGGAAGACGCCCAATTCTTGCTGCGCAGCGGCGCGCTCGCCGAAGACCGCATCCTCGGCGTGGAGACCGGCGGCTGCCCGCACACGGCGATCCGCGAAGACGCCTCGATCAACCTCGTCGCCGTCGAAGAGCTCATCTCGCGCCACGGTCCGCTCGACCTGGTCATCGTCGAGAGCGGCGGGGACAACCTCAGCGCGACCTTCAGCCCCGAGCTCTCCGACTTGACCATTTACGTCATCGACGTCGCGGCGGGCGACAAGATCCCGCGCAAAGGCGGCCCGGGCATCACGAAGAGCGACCTGCTCGTCATCAACAAGACCGACCTCGCGCCGCACGTCGGAGCCTCTCTCGAGGTGATGGACCGCGACGCGCGCAAGATGCGCGGAGAGCGTCCTTTCGTCTTCACCAATCTCAAGCGCGGCGAAGGGCTCGACGAAGTCTGCGAGTTCGTCGTGCAGCGCGGCATGCCTGGCGTGGGCTAGGCGAAGCCGTCGGGACGCGCCGGGAAAACCTGTGGAGAAGCGCCCGCGGCCGTTTCGAGGCGGCAAAGCGGGACAAAGCGCGAGGCGCGCCGCTCGCCGGCGCCAACTTGTCCACAAGCGAGCCCCTCCCGGCTCACCCCTGAGGGTGTAGCCGGTGCCGCCTGCGGGATGGGGAGCGCCTCAGACTCGGGTTTCGCTGCTTTTCTCCTGGGCTCTGGGCTCCAGGGTCCAGGCTTCGGGGCCTCAGGGCGCGAGAGAATTGTTCATCGCGAGTCCAACGCCGCGTGCAGCCCTCCACGATGGTCGTCAGCTTCGAGTGATCCCGAAGCCCGAAGCCCGAAGCCCGAAGCCCGAAGCCCGAAGCCCGAAGCCCGAA
>DASWGX010000120.1:0-3446 GCA_036393455.1 Polyangiaceae bacterium | reverse complement strand
GCGAGCACCGGGGCCGTGGGCGAGAACGCAGCGAAGCAGGAGCCCACGGGCAGCGTCAGCATGATGTTTTCGGGAGCGACGCCGTCGGCCGGATACACTTCGACGGTGCTTGCCGTCGCGACGGCCACGAGCCCGAGGTTCGAGGAATAGAAGCTGTTACCCGGGGCGGAGTCGAACACCTGCTCTTCGTCGAAGTCGACGAGGTTGTACGTGTTGGCGCAGGGAGCCGGCGATGGATCGATGTACACGGCGCGACGCGTCTCGAGGTTGACGCGACTGAGACTGCCCGGCACTTCCGGGAGCTCGCGCGGCGATCCGAGCGCGCCGCCCTGAATGCGCGCGAACGTCGCGGTGTTCTGCCGCGTGGCCGAGTTTCCGCGAACCCAGGCCAAAAGGTCGTTGGCGAGCCAGGTGACGTCGAAGCGCCGGCGCGTGTCGTCGTACGGTCCCGAAAGTGGTGTGGGTGCGGTGGGCTCGGCGCCGGAGACGTCGGAGAAGTGAATCGACTCGGTCGTGTCGTCGAGCACGCCGATGAAGCCGAGCATCGTAGAATCCGGCGACCAGGCGAAGTTCGTGACGGTGCCCGAGGGATTCACCTTCACGGATGCGCCGAGCGCGGGCCCCGACGTGTCGACGACGTACAGGTCGTTGATGCCGTCGACCTCCGAGTCGATGCTGTAGGCTAGCTTGTCGCCGTTCGGCGAGAACTTGAATGCGGCGACACCCGCGAACGCCGGAGCCGAGCTCTGGAGCTCGACCAGGCCGGGCGGACTGACGTAGTTGGAAAGCCAAAGCTTGCTCTCCAGCGAGAAGCCCTGACGGCGCCGGAAGGCGAGCCAGCGCTTTCGTCCCACTTCGAGCGTGAGCTCGCCTTGTGCGGTTTCTCCCTCCGAGTCTTCGACTTCGACGGTGAGCGCGAACGACCCGAGCTCCGCGGGCGTGCCCTGCACGACGCCTTCCGCGCCGAGCGCGAGGCCGTTCGGCAGCGCGCCGTCCGCGAGCGTCCAGGTGTAGTCTTCCCCGCTGCCACCGGTGGCCGTCAGCTCGGCTCGATACGGAATCCTGAACGAGGCGCGCGGCAGGGCCTGCGCGCTGACGGCGAGCGCGTCGCCCGCGTCGCCGCCCGCTCCGGCCGTTCCATCGCCGCGGGTGCCCGACATGCCTCCAGCTGAATCGACGCCGCCCGCCGAAGTGGACGTTGCTCCGCCGTTCGAGCCGGTGGCGCCGCCTGCACCGTCCGGGGCGTCACCCGCGCCGCCCGCTTCGCCGCCTTCGTCGCCGGCCGCGCCGCCCTCGCCGGCGGGGTTCGAGTTGCGGATCTTGGAGCCGCATTCGGTGAAGAAAAAAAGCACGACGGCCATCCCCGCCGTCGAAATCAAGAATCTCTGCCGCATGGGCTCGCAAGCGTAGAGGACGCGCACGAGGCGTGCCAGCGGTTTCACGCCTGAACTCGCGCTCGACCGTTGGCGTCTTTTGTGGGGTCTTTTGTAGACGGAGGACTACGAACTCGTCGCGTACACTTTGAGACACTTCGAGTCACCGCGCGCCCGAACCGGCGGCACACTTCGACGCCGTACTCGCGCTTTCGCGCGCTCTCGTCGCGACGTGCGCGACGTGCGCGACGTGCGGGGACGGGTGGCGAGCGGTCTACCCGTCCCTGGGTGTCTTGCGACGCGGGCCGGCAAGCTTCGGGATTGCCATCCGGGGAGTCCGAGGCGATCCTTGCTTTCGAAGGCGGACGGCCGCTCCACGCCGTCGGGCTTTCGAAAAGCCAGGCCTGGAATGGACGACGGCAGCTCGGACAGCACGACCCTGCAGAATCAGCCGGAGCCCGAGAAAGCAAGGCAAGGGCCGCTGCGACTGAGCCTCGTTCACGGACCCGGCGCGGCCGCGGCGGAGGAAGCACTCCTGATCTCTATGCCAGGCTTGCCGAGCTCGTCGTCACGGTGCCGCCGCTCAGGGAGCGCAAGGCGGAGATCATGAGCCTTGCCCGGGAGTTTGCGGCACGGCGGCTCGACGTCACCACCGACGCGGTCGAGGCCATGCTGCTGTGGCGCTACCCGCGCAACGTGCGCGAGCTTCGCGCCATGATCCAGTCCTTCGATGTCGCGGAAGCCGAGCGCACGCGCTTCGACCTCGAGTACCTTCGCGCTCGCCATCCGGAGCTCGCCGAACCACTGGTCTCGCGTCAGCGCTCGCACACGGCCGCGGGTACGCTCCCTCCCGAGGCGACGGCGGCTACGCTGCCGGCGCGCCCATCGTCGCGTGAGGCGGACGTGGTGCACGATGATCGCGAAAAGCTGGAACGGGCGCTCACGGCTCACCGGGGCAACGTTGCCAAAGTCGCCGAGAGCTTCGGCCGGCATCGCGCGCACATCTACCGCTTGATGAGTGATTTCGGCCTGGATGCGAAGGACTTTCGCAAGCGTCTGGATTGAGCTCGCGCCCGCGCGCGCTTCAGAAAGTGCCGCGCACACGGACGTGGGCGCCGGTTGCCGGCTCCGCCGGGAGAGGAGCAGCGAGCGTGAGCCAGAGGCCAGTGCCGGCGCCGGCGACCGCGGCCGCGAGGCTGACGTCGGTGAGCAACGCGAAACGCTCGAGCGCGTCGATCTTCGCCGATGATCCGGCTGGACAGCGTGACGGCTCGGGACAGAGCTCGTCGAGCTCACGCCGTGTGTCGAGCGCGAGGTAGCCGAATACTCCGGCCGACGCGACCGCGACAGCGGCGACTCCGAATGCCCAGGGAGCAAAGGAAGGGGCGGGCTCTTGTTGTTTTGCCAGAGCGGGTGCTGGCGGCGGCGGGCGCACGCGGCGGGGCCGCGGCGCGGGTGTCTTCGCATCGCCGATCGTGTTCGGTGCGGGAGCTTCGACGAGCAGGCGCCGGCGCTCGCCGCTCGCAAGGTCGAGGACCGTGACGCGTTCCTCGCCGGCGATGTGCAGCGTGAGCTCGTAGCGCCCCGGCTCGAAAAGCACGCTGAAGCGCTCGGCCGGCGCGAGCGTCGAGCCCGATTCGAGTGGCGGCGTGCGCGTGGAGCGCGAGCGAACGCCTGAGCTCGACGAGAGCGTCTTGCCAGCGCCGTTCCTTGGCGAGTCGGACGCCCTCGCGAAACGCCGTGCGGGCCGCATCGAGCTCGTCATCGACTTCCGTCGCAGGTTCGAGCGCGGAAGCGCCGGCCGCGGCCGAGCTCTGCGCGCGGGCCGGCACCGGCCAGCCGGAGAACAACAGGATCGCGACCGTGCAGCGCCACCCGACCCTGCCGCGGCCGAGCCGCGTTCGCTCCGGACGTGCCATCGCTTACTCGGCCGCCATTTCGGCACTGGACCCCGGCGTGACCAAGAGCAGCGTGGCCTCGTCGGCGACGACGGCCGCGGTGGTGGACGACAAGACTTGCCCGGTCCCGGCGACGCGGAACGCCACTTCGTAAACCTGCTTCCAGGATCTCCAG
>DASWGX010000119.1:0-6730 GCA_036393455.1 Polyangiaceae bacterium | reverse complement strand
GAAACGGCCCTGCACCTCAGCGTGCATTCATTCACGCCTCGCCTGGACGGAAAGCTCCGGCGCGCCGACTTCGGAATCCTGTACGACCCTCGTCGCGGTGGCGAGCTCGCACTGGCGGACGAGCTGCGTCGCGAGCTTTGCGCGCGCCTGCCGCACTTCGACGTGCGGAAGAACCACCCGTACCGCGGCACCGCCGACGGACACACGACGGCGCTCCGCCGGCGCTTTCGCGGGCGCGGGTACCTCGGGCTCGAGCTCGAGCTCAATCAGCGCTGGGCAACCGGAGCCTCGTTCCGCGACGTCGCGTCCGCCGTCGTCGCATCCCTCGCCTGCTGCCCGACGCTCATTGCTGCTGCTGCTCAGCCTGGTAGTCGATGAGCTCGCGATGCGTCCAAGTAATAACGAACCATCTCTGGAACGAACGGATAGCTTGCCTTGTCGTCGGCCACGCCGGTGCCCGGCGCGTTCGAGGACGTAGCTCACGCCGCTCGGGTTCCTGACGTTGTCCTCGAGCACGAGAAAGCTGCCGTCGCGATCGCGGATGAGGTCCGTCCCCACGACATGAATGTACACGCCGCGCGGCGGGTCGAAATCCATCATCTCTCTGCGAAAGAACGTAGCGCCGAAGACCAGCTCCGGGTCGATCACGCCGCACGGCGTGGACTCCTGAAGTGGACGGACTAGGCTGGGCATCCAGCGTGACGCCCATCTACTTGGCTCAGAATCTCACCGACGCTCAGCTCCTGGTCGATCGCCTCGAGAGTGAGGGTGTCAGGACATACATCCGCAACGAGGCGTTGCAAGGAGCGCTCGGGGAGCTGCCGCTGACGCTGCGACCGGAAGTGTGCGTGCTGTTCGACGTGGAAGCCGAACGGGCGCGCGACATCGTCGCCGCATACGAGAAGGCCCGTGTCAGCCCGCTCAGACAGATTGATCAGCTGTGCGGCGCCTGCGGCGAGCTCAGCCCAGGCAACTTCGAGATCTGCTGGAGCTGCCGGCGTCCCTTCGCCGAGCACTGAACCGGCTCACGCCGCGACGACGCTTTGCTCGCGAACCCAGCGCTCGAGGTCGAGCAGAGCGCGCTCTGCTATCGCTTCGTTACGCGCGCGCTTGCCAAGGCGCCTGTCTTCCCACGGCGGCAAGTGCGCGAAGGTGATGTTCGACGGCTGGAACGAATCGGTCTTGCGCGAAAGGTGCGTCAACAGGCCGCCGTGGGCGGTGGTACGCGGAGGTGGAACGACGCTCTTGCCTTGCAGGTGCCGAGCCACGAAAAAGGCGGCGAGCCAGCCGCCCGCGGCGCTTTCGACATAGCCTTCGGTGCCGGTAATCTGTCCGGCAAAGTACAGGCCCGGCGACGTTGCCAGCGCCAGCGTCGAGTCGAGCAGGCGCGGGGCGTCCAGGAACGTATTGCGGTGCACGGCGCCGAAACGCAGGAACTCGGCCTGCTCGAGGCCGGGAATCAGCGCGAACACGCGCTGCTGTTCGCCCCATGCCATCCGCGTTTGAAAGCCGACCATGTTGAACGCCGTACCGGCTTCGTCTTCCTTGCGCAGTTGCACCACCGCGTAGGGTCGCCGCCCCGTCCGCGGATCGCGCAGGCCGACCGGCTTCAACGGCCCGAATGCCAGCGTGCGCTCGCCGCGGTCCGCCATGACTTCGATCGGCAAACAGCCTTCGAAGTAGCGCGGGTCCTCGAAGTCGCGCGGCTCCACCTTGCGCGCGCCGCGGATCGCCGAAACGAGCGCAAGGTACTGCTGCTCGCCGAGCGGACAGTTGACGTACGCCTGCTGGTCGGCCTCGGTCTCGCCCTTGTCCCAGCGCGAGGCCCAGAAGACGCGATCCCAGTTCAGCGAATCCGCGCTCACGATCGGCGCGATCGCGTCATAGTAGGACAGTGCGTCCGCTCCCACCAACTCGGCGATCGAGGCCGCCAGCCGATCGCTGGTGAGCGGACCCGTCGCGATGATCGACGGCCGCTGCTCGGGAACCTGCTCCACGGCGCGCGTTTCGAGCTCAATCAGCGGATGTTCCGTCACCCACCGTGTCATTCGAGTGGAGAAGCGTTCGCGGTCGACGGCCAGCGCGCCGCCCGCGGGCACCCGAGTTTCGTCCGCGGCGCGCAGCGTGAAGGACCCGAGACGTCGCATTTCTTCTTTGAGTAAGCCAACGGCGTTGGACAGCGCGGCGCCGCGAAAAGAATTCGAGCAGACTAGCTCGCACAGCCGATCGCTCACCTGTGCCGGAGTACGAGCCTCCGGCTTTTGCTCGATGAGCCGAACCGAAAAGTCGCGCGAGGCCAGCTGAAGGGCGGCCTCGCAGCCGGCCAGGCCAGCGCCCACGATTGTCACGTCGGTGGCCATGCCGACTGACTAGCGGCTTTCACCGGCGCAGTTCAAGAGGGGCCCCCCGGAGCACGCTCGGCTATGCGGGCTCGACGACGCCCGTTGCGTCCATCACCAGCCTGCCGTCCAGGCTCAACGCCAGCAACGCGGCCTGAGCCCGAGACGGCGGGAGGCCGGCGCGGGCACACACCGCGTCGACCGAGCGCGCGCCGTCGCGCACCGCCTGCCACACGGCCGCCAGGTCCGGCGCCGCTTCGAAACCGCCGAGCTCGAGCTGTGTCGGGCCGCCCTCAGCCGCGGTTGCTCCCGGAACGGGTAGCTCGCCGAGAACGTCGCGCGCGCTTTCCAGGAGCTTCGCGCCCCCGCGAAGCTCGACGTTACAACCGCGGCCAACGGCGTTCCACGGCGAGTGCGGCACGGCGAAAACCGGGCGGCCGAGGCGCCGGGCGTGCTTGACGGCGTTGCGCGCGCCGCTTCGAACGGGAGCTTCCACCAGCACCAACGCGTCCGCGAGGGCAACCAGACAGCCGTTGCGCGGAAAGAATGCGCTGCGCGTGGCTGGAACGTCGTCGGGAACCAGGGAGAGGTAGGCGCCGCCCGCTTCTACGACGCCGTGAAACAGGGCTCGGTGCTCTTCCGGAAAGGGGCGCGCGAAGCCGCTCGGAGCCACCACGAGCGTGCGGCCGCCGGCACCGAGGGCGCCTTCGTGTGCGGCCCGATCGATCCCCGACGCGCCGCCGGACACGACGACGACCCCGGCCGACGCCAGATCGGCCGCAATGTGCCGTCCGAGCGCGCGGCCTTGCTCGGTCGGATGCCGCGTGCCCACCACGGCGACGGCAAAACCGCGCGGGAGCGTTCCACACAGGAAAACCCGAGCCGGAGGCTTTGGCAACGCTCGAAGCCGCTCGGGCAACGAGCTCCCGGAAAGCTCGATCGAGTTCACGTTTCGCCGCCATCGGCTGCCGCGACGACGAGTTTCGCGGCGGCCACGAAAACGGCGTACGCCCGCACAAAAAACTACGGGCAGCTCGGTCACCCGAGCCGCCCGTAGCGAAGCCGCTTGCCGGCTCCGCGCCTTTCAGCGCGAGGCTCTTACGAGCCAGCCGACCTCGCGGTCCGGGTTGCATCCGGCGGACCGCGCCAAAGATCGTCAGAAAGTGGACTTCGCGCACACGAGTCTCGGGGTTTCGCGCCCCGGACTCGCGGCGATGAGCGAGGTGTTAGCTCACCCAGCTTCGGCCGAACGACGCCGTTGCGCGCCCGTTCACCACCCAAACGGGTAGCGCGGAAAACACGAGGCTTCCGCTGGACGCTGACCCACCGCACCGGCGAGGAAGACCTCGTCGGCTGGGAGAGCCGTGACAACCGCCGTCCGACCTCTGGTGCTCCCTGTCGACGCGCCGGCACCGCGCCGCGATAACGCGGCACAGCCCCGCATGGGCCAACGAGGACCCGGCGAAACCGGGCATCCAGAGCCGGCGTTCGACCACCCGTCTTAGGGAGAGGTCGACCGACCCGGCTCGAAGCACCTAGCGCCGTACCATCGTTTTCCGTGCTCTCGAACACGCCCAAAGAGCTCCCACGAGGAGAGCACCTCGGACGCCGAGAAACAGAATGGCCCGCGCGATCGGTTTTCATTCCGATGCGCGAACCGCGCACCCGTTCGCTCGCTCCGATTTCGCGGCGCCGCGTCAACGGCGCCTCGTTCGATGGCTGAGCTAGCCCGAACCAGTCGGGCGAAGATGCGTCTGGCCAGCGCTTGCAACCCACTTTTCAAAGACGAGCACCCGTGCCTTCGCTCGACGGTCCCGTTTCACCGGGACGAGCGCGCGTCTCACGCCGCCGCGCTCACTTCGGACGACGGCACGAGCGCCTCGGAGCTTTTCGCTCCGTTCGACAGGCCCGAACCGCCGTTCCTCTGGTGACTCGTCGCCGTTTCGGGAAGCGACAGCGCCACAACTCCGGACGCCGCCGTTTCCCGACCAGCCGAGGCTGCCGCTCCGACGCGTCGCGTGAACCACGCGTCATCGGGCAACCCGAGTCGCCTTCCACCGACGAGGAGCACGAAGAGAGGCCTCCAGAGGAGAATCTCCCACCGAGCCCTACGCCGCCCTGGGATGCATCATGCCAGGCGGCCGATCGACGCTACCGCCGCCGGTCGATTCCACGCGGGAAGCGAACCGGCGCGCCCCGGGCAGCGAGCAAAGCCGCAACCGTGCTCGCGCCACGAAGCCGTGGGCGCCGCTCGTCGGTTTCTGCAGTCAAACGAAGACCGAGCACGTCCGTTGAACGCCTTTCCTCGCACGGCGACGGCTTTTATCGGCCATCACCGCTGCCCGTTCGTCCGGCGTGAAACCACGCCGCGGGCAGCGAGTAGCGTGACACCGCGCGTCGCCGCGAGGCTGGTTCCCGAAGAACCGATCACGCTAGCCGGCCGGAAACCGGGTCAGCGTGCGCGCAGCGGCGCCTAGGCCAACTCGGGACCAGCCGAGCACTTCCTGTCGCAAGCCCGGCGAAATGCGACGAGCGCTTTTCGACCGTGCCAGCCGAGGCTCCACTTCCCGAAACCTCTGCGCGAACAGAGACGACGTTCCACGAAGCCGAAGTGCCTGGAGCAACCAAGAGCGAAACGGCTTGCGCCGCTGCGCTGAAGGCCGAAGCCTTCCATGCATTTTTGTCGCCGAGGACGGAGCCGACCTTGACGGACCGACTCGGCCCAGCGGCGACGCCGGCTCACATGCGCTTGGGACGCCCCAAGTGCTTGCCAGCGGCGCCTGCACGCCTTGACTACTCCAACGAAACGAACGTCCACGGACACGATGTGCCGCGAACTTCGAACGAGAGTATGAGCAAACCGAAGTCGACGCGCAAGCACAAAGTCTCAATCCGGTGTTCACGTCATCGAAGGTTCGACGACTTCACCGCGGCCTCGGGCGCGATGAGCCTCGACCGTGAACGTTCCGACTCGCGCGTCTTGCTCGCGCGCGAGTTGAACGATCCACACGGACGCCAGCGCTGACTTCTCGATGTCGATGTCGAAGGGACGTTCGAGGCGCTCGACCTCGCGCGGGACGGATCGTAGCGACAACCACCACACAAGGTGCCTTCATCCTCGACGCAGCTTGTCCACAAGTTGTGCGAGTGGGGCAAACGCGGCGGCATCCGCGCCGGATTGGGTGCTTGTGCGTAACTTGTGCTCTGATGCATTCCCTCCTCGCCCGCACGTTGAGGCAGGCGGCTGCCGGCGCGTGGTGCCGGCAGCCTGGGCCGCACGGCGGCGCGGGGTCTCGAGCCTGTACCTTCGCAGCTGAAAAAACGCTGCTTCTGCCGGGATTTCCCGGCCTCCAGCTCCGACGTCCCTGGTGCCACTCAAAACCCCCTTCAGCTCGGGCCAAGGGCGCCGTTTTACCTCTCATGCTCCCCAATCGGCCCCGACTGGACGGGATCGCTCGCGAGTCCGATGCATCGGGCGTTTCGCGCTCGTCGCCACCGGCGGGCCGTACCCCTCGATTGCGCGTCGCCGATCCCATTCCGAGCTCGTCGCCGGCGCGCACCCAACGCGCGTCGCGCGCCGTCGTGCTCATCGTCGATGACGATCCGACGATGCTCCGTTCGCTGGAACGACCGTTGATCGAGCTCGGCTTCGACGTCGCGACGGCGCGCAACGGCCAGCAGGCCGTCGATCGCGTCATCGAACGTGGCTTCGACGTGATCGTCAGCGACATCGGAATGCCGGGGCTGGACGGCATCCAGCTCTTGCGCGAGATACGCGAATACGATCTTCACGTGCCGGTCGTGCTCGTCACGGGAGCCCCCGCGGTGAGCACTGCCGTTCAAGCGCTCGAGTACGGCGCCTTTCATTACCTGACCAAACCCGTCTCCGTACCCGAGCTCGAGAGAATCCTCGACAAGGCAACGCGCCTGCACCGCATGGCGCGCGTCAAGCAGCAGGCCGCCGAACTGCTCGGCAACGGCGGCGTTCAAGCCGTCGATCGCGCGGGCCTCGAGGCGAGCTTCGATCGCATGCTGCAAACGCTGTGGATCGCCTATCAGCCGATCGTCGAGTTTCCGCAGCAGCGAGTATTTGGCTACGAGGCTCTGCTGCGCAGCGCCGAGCCGAGCCTGCCCCATCCCCCCGCCGTGCTCGACGCGGCCGAGCGCCTCGACTGCCTCGATATCCTCGGACGCACGATCAGGAGCAAAGCCGCGGCACCCTTCCTCGCGAACCCTGACGCCGGAACGCTGTTCGTAAACCTGCACGTCACCGATCTGACCGATCCGATGCTGACGGACCCGGACGCGCCGCTGAGCCGCGTGGCGCGGCAAGTCGTGCTCGAAATTACCGAGCGCTCTTCGCTCCAGGAAGTATCCGACGTGCGCGGACG